>JAFBAJ010000231.1 GCA_019247865.1 Acidobacteriota bacterium | reverse complement strand
ACGCTCGACTTCTCCCAGGCGCGCGTTGAAGTCAGGGTGCTGAGCGGTCATGCGACGTTGATCTCGAACGAGGGCATCAACGCCACCCTGATCGGCGCGGACGGCAAAGCGCTGCGGTCTGAAGGCAAGGCTGCCGTCTTGCGCACGAAGCCGCGTGCCGCCGACTGGGACGATTGGAGCAACAAAAAGAAGGCCGCCGCGATCATCATTCCGGCTGCCATCGCCATCACCATTATCGCCATCGTCGTCGCGACGAACGATGATGACAGCCCGAGTAATCCCTAAGACCGAACACATCTTAGAGGTTCTTCTGACCTGGCGAGCGATGATGCGTCCCGCTTAACACGCGTCATCGCTTCCCTTCAGGCACGGATCATTGCTCAGTAGAAGATAGCCGCTCCTTTGAACGTGCCGCACCAACTCAAGCGTTACGCCATTGCGACTTGCTGCCTGCTCGCCTGCTTCTATGTCATCTGGATGACTGGGCGAGCGGGTTTGTCGCGTCTTTTTTCAGGCTTCGTCGTCAAGGCTTCAATGTTGCCAGAGACGGAGCCGTCCAGCCTGCTGCCATCCGCCGAAGAAGCCAGCCGCCTGATGCCCGCCGACCCGGAAGCCTATCGCGCGCGTGGCGTCGCCTACCTGGCGAACGGCAACGCGGCCGAGGCCGCCAGAGAGTATGCGCGCGCAGTAGCCCTGCGTCCGCAGCACTACCTGCTCTGGCTCGACCTGGGGCGTGCGCGCGATCAGGCGGAGGACACGGAAGGGGCTGTTCAGGCTTTGCGCGAAGCTGTGCGCCTCGCGCCCTTTTTCGCGCAGCCGCGCTGGCAGCTCGCCAACGTGCTCTTTCGCGCGGGACGTTACGAAGAGGCTTTCCCGGAGCTGAGGCGCGCCATCGCGGGCGATTCGACGATGCTTCCATTGGGGCTTGAGCTGGCGTGGGCCGCCTCGAACGGCGACGTGCGCGCCGTCGAACAGCTGATCCAGCCGACCAATTCCAGCGCGCGGCTGACTCTGGCCCGCTTTCTGGCGAAGCACGGCAAGGCGCTGGAGGCCGTCGAGCTGTTTCGCGGCACGGACGCCATCAACGAAGAGGATCAGAAGGCGCTGCTCTCGGAGCTACTGGCGACGAAGCAGTACACCGCCGCCTATGAGGTCTGGGCGAGCGGCCGGCAGGGAGTCGACAACAGCAATCACGGCATCGCAGCGATCACGGACGGAGGGTTCGAGGGCAAGATCAGCCGCAACGATCCAGGCTTCGGCTGGCAGGCCAACTGGTCTGTCTCCACCGTGCGGATAGAGCTTGACGGTGTCGAGCACAAAGATGGCGCGCGCAGCCTGCGCCTGCAATGGAACGGCAAGTCAAATCCGCTCTCGCAACTGCTGACGCAGACCGTCGTCGTCGAGCCGAACGCGAGCTATCGTCTGAGCTTCGCAGCCCTGACGAAGGGCATCAGCTCCGGCGGCGTGCCGCTCATCGTGGTCAGTGATGCGAGCAGCAACGAATATCGCGTGCTCGGGCAGAGCGAGCCGATCAGCGAGAGCGAGCGCGAGTGGCACGATTACGAGGTCGAGTTCAAGACCGGCGAGGCGACCAGCGCCGTGCTCATCTCCCTCCAGCGGCAGCCGTGCCCGACCGAGCCGTGTCCGATCTTCGGCCGCATCTGGCTCGACTCTTTTGACCTCAAGCCGGGTGGCGCGGTCAAATCAAAGTAGTTGACCGTCCCGGATGGCTCATGATAGTTTGCAAAGTCTGCCCGATGCGCAGCGCTCAAAAGAGAGCCCCGGACGCGAGCGACGCGCAGACATCCAACATCCGCCACATGTTAAGAGTTCCAGGAAAGGGCTGTGTGCTCAGACCACCAGCGTAGAAGAGCTGTTTTGAATTTACCCAGATTTAAGTTCGAGTCCACTTGAATGCGAAAGATCGACCGTCTCGGGTGGACGGATGGCCTTTCAATCCTGAGTTACGGCGTGCGCGTCGGCATTCGCGTCAACGAGGCGCGGGCGATGGAGCGTATCCAAAACCTGCTGCCGCCGGGGTGGAAACCGTCCGCCTCGCCCTACGTCGAGAGCCTTT
>JAFBAJ010000118.1 GCA_019247865.1 Acidobacteriota bacterium | reverse complement strand
GCCTTTGCGTGAAACTTCTTTTATGTCAGCACACACTCAACCACTAGCCAATCGGACCATCGTCATCACGCGCGCACGCGCGCAGGCCGAAGAGTTCGCCGCCGAGCTTGAGAGCTACGGCGCGCGCGTTGTCTCCTGCCCGGTCATCGAGATCGTCGCGCCCGAAAGCTACGAGCCGCTTGATACTGCGATAGACGAGCTGTACGGCTACGACTGGCTGGTTTTCACGAGCGTCAACGGCGTGGACTTCTTTCTCCAACGCCTCACGGAGCGCGGCCATGCGGCGCACGAGCTGGACGACCTGCGCGTGTGCGCTATCGGCGAGGCGACTGCGAATCGCCTGCGCGAGGCCGCGATCCATGTGGACGTGGTGCCCGAACAGTTCAAGGCCGAAGGCGTCTTCGCCGCGCTCCGTGATTATCTAGGCGGCGACGAGGGCTTTCAGGCATTAAACTTTCTGATCCCGCGCGCAGCCGCGGCGCGTGATTACCTGCCGCGCGCGCTCGAAGATGCAGGGGCGCGAGCAGATGTCGTGCCCGCCTATCGCACGGTCAGGCCGTTGACGACGGAGCTTGGCCGCACCGCTGCCCTGCTCGAAGGCGGAGCGGTTGACTGCATCACCTTCACCAGCTCCTCGACCGTCACCAATTTCGCGCAGCTCTTCGACACGACCGACCTCAACTCTCTCCTCAAAGGCGTCGCCGTCGCCTGCATCGGCGACATCACCGCCGCGACCGCCGCCCGGTACGGCCTCACCACAGACATCCAACCGCACGAATACACCATCCCCGCCCTCGCACGCGCCATCGCAGACTATTTCCAACAAAGAAATTAAATGCTAAAGGTATGAATTATGAAAAAGGCAGTCACAATAATCCTGATTATCATAGGTGCGATTGCTATATTTTATTTCGCTGATCCTTTTCATGACTCGCTGGCAGAACTATCTACCATATCTCCAAACAAAACGTACAAAGTCAATATGCAAGAGCGAGTGACATTGGACGTTGAACACGTCGTCTATTTTAATGTGGTGAAAACTGAAAGGCCGCTGATTGAGCATGAAATCTTTTATTCGGACAGCAGCCAGTTTATATATCCTGACCTGAAGTACTCATGGGCGGCGGAAAATGTGCTCTGCCTCAATGACTTTGATTCCTCAATCAAGCCGGATGAAATCTCGGTCATAAATCAAACCGACAAAGTTATTCGCTACCTGAAAATTGATGCCACCAGCAGCAGCTTTTTGCTTCTTGAAGTACAGCCTCAGACAACGACAAGATTGCTCGCTCGTCCGCAAACAGACCGGAGGGCTGATATAAGCTGGATCGGAGGATTCGGAAAGTTCGATGACGGCAGCGAATTCGCAAATTGGGGCAGGAATTTTCAGATACGCGGCAAATACAGTGCTCCGGCACATTATTGCGTCTTTATCAGGGACGGAGAAGTGGTCGTTCAGAGCAGAGAGTTTGAAGGGTTCAGGATAGATAGCTCCGGCAAGATAGTTGAAATGCCTGAAGCAAAGAATGAAGCTTGTCAGTAGTTCTTTTCCAATTTTGAAATCTTTTCTCCTGTCTATCCTGTCCATCCCTGTTTGAATCTTCCTATGCTAAAATTCCCGTTGATGGCAAAGGGACGCGTGCTCATTGTGGATGATGAACCGGCCGCGGCGGAGGGCTTGCGCGAGCTGATGGCTGCGTGGGGCTATGAGACGGTGGCGGAGGCAGACGGCATGGCGGGGTTGAAGCGGGCGGAGGAGTTTTTGCCGTCGGTCGTCGTGACGGATGTGCTGATGCCGAGGCTCGACGGGTTTGGGTTGTTGCGCGAGTTGCGCAAACGCTTTCCGGAGATCGCGGTCATTCTGCTGACGGGACAGGGGTCGGTCGAGATGGCTCTGCGCGCGATTCAGGAAGAGGGCGCGTATCACTATTTCGAGAAGCCGATCGACATGCGCAAGCTGCGCATCGTCGTCGAGCGTGCGGTCGAGTACGGCGAGGCGCGGCGCGAGAACGAGGCGCTGCGTCGTCAGTTGAGGGATCGCGGCGCGTTCGGCGAGCTGGTCGGCAGCTCAGAACCTATGCGCCAGATCTATGCGCTGATCGAACAGGTCGCGCCCTCTTCGGCCTCCGTCCTCATCACTGGCGAGAGCGGGACGGGCAAAGAGCTGGTCGCGCGCACGATCCATAACCTGAGCATGCGCAAGAACGCGCCCTTCGTCGCCATCAACTGCTCTGCGATTCCCGAAACCTTGATGG
>JAFBAJ010000023.1 GCA_019247865.1 Acidobacteriota bacterium | reverse complement strand
GGGGCCGGGAATGTTCGTCGTCAGTTTGCCGTCACCATCGAAGGTGTTATCGAAGCTCCCGTCGCCGTTCAAACGAACCAAAGCAAAATCCAAAGCAAACCCTAAGCCGCCGTTCACCACGGCACTGCCTCCGATGACGATCTTGCCGTCCGGTTGAATGACGACCGCCCTCGCTTCGTCTCTTCTGGTCGCGAAATCGACGATGACTTTGCCGCCGCTCCCGAAGGTGTTATCGAGCGTGCCGTTGCTGTTATAACGCGCGATGGCGAAATCTGCGGTGTCGGTGTTAAAAGTCGAACCGACGACGACGATCTTGCCGTCCGGTTGCAGCGCCACGCCATAGGCCACGTCTTCGATGTTAGGGAAATCCGTGGAGACTCTGCCGTCCGCGCCGAAGCTGTTATCAAGCGTGCCGTCGCTGTTGTAACGTGCGAGGCCGAACTTGGTAGTCTGAACACCGCTGCTGACGAGAGTCGCCACCCCGACCGCCACGATCTTGCCGTCCGGCTGCACGGCCATGTCGTACACGACATCTCGATAGTGAGAAAAGTCCGTGAAGACTTTGCCCCCGCTGCCGAACGACGTGTCCAGTGGGCTGGCAGCCCGCGCCGCTCCCGCCAGGGCCAATGAGACCCAGAGGAAGATCACGATGAAGGCCGCTGAGCCAGGCTTGTGCAGGAATCCCGTATCGCATGGTCGGTGCATCGTGTCTCCTTTGGAAATGTGAATGGGGAAAAAGCTAAGAAGCTATTTGAAAAAGGCGCGGAGCGGCGCAATGTTGATAGCCTTGAATCCTTTTTCCAAACAGCTTCTAAGAAGAGAAGCGCACGATGTTTACTCGCGCGCCGCCCTGTTTCGTGCTGCTGCCGGATTTATGGCAGGTATGCTTTCAGCACCGGCGTATCTCCGCTCGCGCCGAAGTGGATGGCCGGAGTCCCGTAGTTGGACGGGACGTAGTGATACCAGTCGCCGCCGCTCGGACGCCAGACGCAGACATCCGTCACAAAGTCTCCGTTAAAGTCGCCCGGCACGGCGATGTCTCCGACCGCGCCCCATCTCACGTAAACCGGAGCGCCGTATCTGCTCTGATAGATGTACCAGAAGCCTGTGCTCGGACGGAACACAGCGAGATCGAACTTTCCGTCTGCGTCATAATCGCCTGGAACCGGCTGGTCGCCGCTGCTTCCCAGATTCCCAACGCTCAGAGAGTTGGTTGAGCTCTCCAGGATGTACCAGTTCCCGGTGCTCTCGCGGAAGACTGCGATGTCGGCCTTGCTGTCATTGTCGTAATAGCCGGGCACGAGCTTGTCCGTAGCAGTGCCGAATGACACGGCCTGAAATCCGTTGTCCGAGCTTCTGAGGATATACCAGTAGCCGTTCGAGGGACGAAAGACTGCGAGGTCTGTCTTAGCATCGCCGTCATAATCTGCCGCGACGGGCACGTCGCCGTTAGCGCCGAACGGCACTGCGCGGAAAGAGTTGTCGGAGCTGCTGCGTACATACCAGGTTCCGTTTGAAGGGCGAAAGACAGCGTAGTCTGTGCGTCCGCCATCGCCGTCGTAATCGCCGGGCGCGGCGATGTCGCCGCTCGCGCCGAAGGGCTGCGCGCTGAATGCGCCGTTCGAGCTGTTGATGACATACCAGTTGCCGTCTGCGGGACGAAAGACGGCGAGGTCGGATCTGCCGTCTCCGTCAAAGTCCGAACGGATGGGCAGAGACGCAGGGTTGGCCTGATAACGCACGATGGCGAAATCACAGACTTCCGGAGCCAGCTCAGTCGTCTGACCTCCGACCAGTATCTTGCCGTCGGCCTGTATGGCAACGGCAAAGGCTGGCGAAATGCTTCCGTTGATGCTGGTGTAGAACCTGCCGCTCGCACCGAACACCGGATCGAGGTTGCCGTTGCTTTGGAACCGCGCCACTGTGAAACCGATTGCCGGGCTGTAGCCCGCCACCACGATCTTTCCGCCGGACGCGAGGGCCACGTCAGTCGCGATCTCATCCCCGGCGGCAGGAGAGAGAGAGGCTCCGCCGTCACCGCTGAAAGATGTATCCAGGCCGCCGTCCACGTTATATCGAACCAACGCGAAGGCGCGCGGAGTGTAGGTGTTGTAGCTGAAGGTCGTCGTGCCCGCCGTCACGATCTTGCCGTCCGGCTGGAGGGCCAGCGCACGCAGCGTATAACCATTAGTTGAGAAAGGCTGTGCGATGACTTGACCATCCGTGTCGAAGGTTCCGTCCGGGCTGCCATTGAAATTATAGCGAGCGAGGGACACACCTGTGTAGTTGTTTGAGCCTCCGGCCAGGATGCGGCCGTCAGGATAGAGCGCCAGAGACGTGATGGACTCGCTGGAGTAAGGGCCTGCGCTGAGAAAGTTCGTCGTCAGTTTGCCGTCACCGTCGAAGGTATTATCGAAGCTCCCGTCGCCGTTCAAACGAATCAGGGCATAATCCTGATCCCAGCTGAAGGGATGGTGGACCACTGCATAACCTCCGACGACGATCTTGCCGTCCGGTTGAATGACGACCGCCTTCGCCGCGTTGTCCGTCGTCTCAAAATCGGAGGTGACTTTTCCACCGCTCCCGAAAGTATTATCAAGCGTGCCGTCGCTGTTATACCGCGCCACCGCAAAATCCGGGCTTCCGCTGTAAGGGATGCTTAAAGTCGAGCCGACGACGACGATCCTGCCGTCCGGCTGAAGGGCTACGGCGTAGGCCACGTCGTCCGTGTTATTGAAGTCCGTGGAGACCTTCCCGCCGCTGCCGAACGTGCCGTCAAGACTGCCGTCCGGGTTGTAGCGGGCCAGCGCGAAATTGGTGTCAACGATGTTGCTGGAATTGACATAAGTGGTAAACCCGACCGCCACGATCTTGCCGTCCGGCTGCACGGCCATGTCGTAAACGACATCCCTCATATTGGAAAAGTTCGTGAAGGTTTTGCCGCTGTTGCCGAACGACTGGTCCAGCTCGCCCGCGCCCTCCGCCGTGCCCCTCAAAAACAGAGAGACAAACAGCACGGCGATGATGAAGGCTATGGATTGGCGACGGGGAAGGAAGGCGGGGGGACGTTGTTCGCGCACGGTGTATCCTTTATTGAAAGAGTCGGATGGAAGCTCTGCGACGCCCGCAAAGATATCTCAATTCAAGCTGCTGCGGCAAGGTCTCGGAAATTATAATAGGCCGTCACCTCTGCCATGCGTGGCAGTTTGTGACGGCCTTCAAGTGGATGAAATAAAAGGTTGTCTACTGCAGGACCGGGGTCGCGAGCAGGAGCTGCCGGATGACTCGTTGCAGCTCGTCGCGCTTGACCGGCTTGACCAGAAAGGAGTCGCATCCGGCCGCCAGCGCCTCGTCGCGCTCGGCGTCCGTGTCGTGCCCTGTCAGGACGATGGAAGGAATGTCGCTCCACTCCGGTTCACGCTTGAGCTCGGCGATGAGCTCGCCGCCGTTCATGCCCGGCATGGCCCAGTCCGTGATGACCAAGTCCACCTCTCTGCGGCGCAGAATTTCGAGCGCCTCCACGGCGCAGGAAGCAGTCTCGGCCTGATAACCCATTCGCTCGACCAGCTTGCCGAGCAGCAGCATGATGTCCGGCACGTCGTCCACGACCAGCACGCAGGGCTTAGGCTCAAACGTTTCGACGCGGCCGGAGGGCAGAACTAATGAATAAACTGTGCCGACGCCTTGCTGGCTCCGCACGGTGACGTTGCCGCCATGCGCTGCCGCGATGCGCCGCACGATGGCGAGGCCGACTCCGCTCGCCACGTCCCGGCGCGTGCCCGGCGCTTGCCAGAAAGCGTCAAAGACGAACGGCACTTCTTCAGCCGGAAAGCCCGGGCCGGAATCTGTGATGTTGATGATGACGAGGCGGCGACCTTCGTCTCCGACACGCGTGCCTGTGATCTCCTGCGCCTCTACGTTGATCGCGCCGCCGTCCGGCGTCGCCGCGAGCGCGGTCAGCAAGAGATGCGAGAGCGCGCGCCGTGTGTGGCGTATGTCCGCGTGCAGGCTCAGTTGCGTGTCGCCGACCTGAACGTTGATCTCGACGCCGCGCAGAGCCGCTTCGCCGCGCAGGGGCTCGACGATTCCTTCGAGCAGCGGTGCGGCCTTCAATTCCGTCTGGTGCAGCACCAGCGGCTGCTCCTGCTGGCGCGCGACTTCCAGATGATCGTCCAGCAGGCGACGCATGCGGTCGCCGTTCTCAAGCGCGGACGTTAAGAGACTGCGGTCTTCCAGATCGAAAGCCTCGCGCGCCTGTAGCTTGCTCTCGAAAAGCTCCAGCAGCCCGAGCACGCTCGTCAGAGGCAACCGTATGTCTCTTACCAGCGTGTTGACGAAACCGCTCCTGAGCCGCTCCATCTCGGAGCGCATGTCCGCCTGCGCCTCCAGCCGCGCGCGCAGCATGAGCGCCTGCGCCGCCGCCGCCACATGATCCGCCAGCCACAACAACCTCTCTGTGTCCTCGCGCCGGTACACGTCCGCCGCGTCGCTGGAAAAGCAGATCAGGCCGAGCGCCTGCCCGCCGTAAGAGAGCGGCAGGGCGAGCACGGACCTGGCTTCGTGGCCGAAATGGTTCGTGTACTCGCAGCTCAGCTCGCGCTCGTCGAAGACGGCCGCCGCCGCGTCCCGCAGGACGCGCGACATCAGCTGATGCGCAGCGCTGAAACCCGTCGCCGTCGAACACTCAGCGCAGGCCGCACCGTCCGCGCGCCAGATGCGCAAACCCGCGCCGTCGGCCTCCGGCAGCACCAGCGTGCAGCGATCGAAGCTGACCAGACGCCTGACCGCTTCTCCAGCCAGCGCGCAGACCAAAGCCTGCGGCGTATGCGCTAAGTTGATCTCGGATGTTAATTGAGACACAGCAGCTTGAGACGGAAAGTCCCCTGATTCAACCATTTAGATTGCCCCAGCTCCTTTGGCGTGCGTCGGGAAGAGCTCTTATAGTGGTGACGGCAGCGAATCTCTGCCTTAAACGCAGTTTATACATCTTGGCCGTTGATGGCAAGAGAAAAAACCGGACGACAGTTCATTTTTATGGAAACGGTTTAAAAAGCGAAAGCGCAAGCGTCCTCACTACGCTTGCGCTCTCTAGCGTGAGACATTCAGCCTCAAGCCTGTTGGAAAGGATATTACAGGACTTCGGCCGAGATGGCAAATGCAAGGTTTTCCCTGCCGGAAATCATTGCTGCGTGCTAATATCCCAGCCGTCGCCAGCGTTGGATGGTTGTTCAGAGCTTCGCCTACGCGGTTTCCCATCCCGTCAAATCAGCTTTTGCCATCCGTCCCGACCAGAGGAATACATGAGATTAATTCGGTCTTCACGAAAGCCATCACTTCAACAATATTGCCTCAAGCTCGTCTGCGCAGCCCTCTGCCTGGCTCTGTGCGCTGGCGTCGCGGCGGCGGCAGGCACTCTCGATCCGACCTTCGGCACGGGCGGCGAGGCTCCGCCCGACAGCCTCGGCGTAGCTTTTTTATTGCAGCCCGACGGCAAAATCCTCGCCGCCGGCTCCTATTATAATGCGATCAGCGATTACAACTTTACAGTGGCTCGTTATAACTCTGACGGCAGCCCGGACACTTCCTTCGGCACGAACGGCCGCGTGGTCACAGTCGTCACGGAGGCCCTGGATTGGGCGACCTGTGCGGCGCTGCAGCCGGATGGGAAGATCGTTGTCGGCGGATATTCAGCGGGCTACACGAGCAGCGGGATGACGCTGGTGCGCTACAACCCGGACGGAAGCCTGGATAGCTCTTTCGGCGATGGCGGCATCTTCTTCAAGACCGGATACACTGTTTACTCAGTGGCGATTCAGCCCGACGGGAGAATAGTGGTCGGAGGCCAGGGCGGCGTCGCGCGCGGGAGCAACTGCAGCACTTCGCTCATGCTGGCCCGCCTGACGAGCGACGGCACGCTCGATCCGAGCTTCGGGACTCTGAGGGGAGGTCGCGGCGTCGTCCTCGTTCCTCTGGGCTCTGGCCCGAACTGTATGACTCATGACATGGTGAGCGCCATCTACGTCCGGCCGGACGGCAGAATTCTGGTGGGTGGGGGAGCTTACATAGACCTCAAAGGTCAGTTCGTCATCGGAGAATTCGATCAGGTCGGAGAGCCGCTGTTCCTGACGACTTATCGAAACGGGCGGGAGGATGCGCTGGGCATAGGCTTCAGGTTTGTGAGGCCGCAGGCTGACGGAAAAATAGTCGCCATCAGCATCAAGATCGCGCGTTTCAACGGCCCACAGCTCGACCCGACTTTCCTGCCGAACAGCCAGCTCATGCTGAGCAGTAACACCTTTTATGACGGAAACGGCGTGTTCCTGCCCGGTGGCAAGATCGTCCGGTACACATACGTCTCTCCGCCTGAACCTCCGTACACACTCACCGTCAATCTCGAAAGTAAGAACAGCGGCGTGATCGGCCAGCTTATCTCGCATGGGCCGGGCGTAGTGCGCGGCGTGCTGGCGCAGCCGGACGGCAAGATCATAGTCTTCTCGGATAAGATGAGGCGCTATCTGACCATCAGCGACCTGGCGGGCAAGCAGTCAGACTTTGACGGAGACAGAAGGACAGAGATCGGATATTTCCGACCGGCCGACGGTACCTGGTCTATCCGCAGGAGCACTGGCGGCGTCTTTAACACAAACTTCGGCGTGACTGGAGACTATCTCGTTCCGGGCAGATACACTGGGAGCGCGTCTGCCATCGCCGTCTATCGCCCGTCGAATAACACCTGGTATGTGAATAGCCTGTGCGGCACACAAGTTTGCCAGCAGGTGTGGGGCGTGCCCGGAGACGTTCCGGTGGGCGTTGATTACGATGGCGATGGCCGCGATGATTTCGCTACTTTCAAAGACGGCGCGTGGCGGATTTTGCAAAGCTCGGACGGGCAGGGGAATCTCATTCAGTGGGGAACCAAAGGCGATAAGCCCGTCCCGGGCGATTACGATTATGACGGCTTCAGCGATCTGGCCGTCTATCGTCCCGCGAACGGCACCTGGTACATACGGCTTAGCTCCAACGGCAGCCTCCTTGCCCGACAATTCGGCGGCACGACGGACCTCCCTTTGACAGGCGACTTCGACGCTGATGGCCGGACCGATCCGGCAGTCTTTCGCCCGTCGAGCGGCGTCTGGTACATTCTCAATAGCAAAGATAA
>JAFBAJ010000818.1 GCA_019247865.1 Acidobacteriota bacterium | reverse complement strand
CGTCGAGGCTGTTGACCGGCAGGCTGGAGATGACCTCCTCGCGGTCGCCGAAGGACTGCTCGACGGCCTCCTGCCGACCCTCCGCGCCGAGTCCGGCGGTCTTCAAATCCTCGCGGGTCGCGGTGTACTCGATCTTCTCTTTTTTCTTCGCGTCCCACCCCCGCACCGTGACTTTCCCGACCTGCTTGTGGGTCGCCAGCTCCGGCTGGAAGTCGACCAGCGAGCGGTTGAAATCGAGCGCGTAGGTCGTGCGCCGGACTTCGTCCGAAGGGCCGAAGTAGAGCTGTCCGGCATCGCACTGCTCACTCTTTTTTTCGACGACGAAGAGGTCATAGCCGAGCTTGCGCGCGCGCTCCCACAAGAAAAGGATGTCGTACTCGTTATCCTGAAAAAGATAGGCGACGGGCTGCTCCTTCGCGGCGGCGGTGCGATTGGTGCAGACCTTGAGGCCGAGCCGGGTGGCGATCTGGTCTGCGATCTGGCTGTCGGTGCGACCTTCGTAGATGTATGACTCCTGCTTTTTGCGCAGGCGGTGCAGCAGGTTGAGGCCGGTGATAGCCAACGTCGGCTGTCCCGTCGCGGGAAAGTTGGGACGCAGCGATGTGATCTCGCCTTTAATCATGAGGCGTAAAGGGTCTTTTCCGTGATAACCCATGAAGAGCTCGATCTCTTTGCCGGGGTCGAAGGTATCTTCGTCGATGTACTTAAAACTCTTGCGCTCGGCGTCCCAGTTGTTGATGCTGATCTCGAAGCTGTCCACCTCTTCGAGGTTGTCCTTGTACGAGACCTGCACCACATCGCGCACCACGTCGTCGGGCAACTCGCGCCCACGGAGCTTGACCTTGTAGGTCGGCACGTAGAAGTCGCGCCCCTGGTAAATCGGGATGGCATCTGTCGCGGCGGCGCTCATCTTTTCACCACGCTCGCGCCGAGGAGATCGATCGGCGGAATCTCAAGCACCGCGCCCGGCGCGAGGCGGCGCGGATTGGTCACCACGTCTGGATTGGCGTCGGCGATGCGCCGCCACTCTTCCGGGTCGTCATATTCTTCGGCGGCGATCTGGCTCAGCGTCTCGCCCCGCTGGACGACGCGCCGCTTGGTGTGATCGGGCGATTGGAAATTGGTCCCGCTGATCTGCTCTTCCAGCGTCTTGTACTCGCGGAAGGTGACCGAGACGTTCGCCCTCAGCGGCGTGCCGAGCTGGTTGAAGAGCGTGAACTTCTGCTGCACGTTCTCGACAATGGCCTTGAACTGAATAGAGGCGCCCATGTAAAAGCGGATGACCGGGATGCTGTGCGTGCGCGGCTGAATCTTGGCGAGCTGATAGATGGAGTTGGTCATCAGCCGCACATCCGCGAGCGCCGGGGTGATCTTCAGGAGGGTCGTCGTGTCAAAGAACAGTTCGAGCGTCAGCTTTTCGTTCTGCCCGCGAATGAACTGCAGGATCGGCGAGTCGAGCCCCGGAATGGCAATCTCAGCGATCTGCGCGCCCTTGCTGAAAGTCATTTCGGGCGGATTGAACTGCACCGGAATGATGGGCAGGAGCCCCCGGCGCGGATCAATCGCCGCTTTGTCCAGAATCTCGATCAGGGCTTTAACGAGCGCCACACTTGACCTCACTTCCCGATGCGGACGGAGGGCGCGGAGCCGCTCCGCAGTTGGGTCGCATCCTGTCTCTTCTGCGCTTCGCGCTGCTTTCCTTCCAAACGCCTGAGCACGAGGTTGACCAGCTTTTCGAGCTGCGCCTCGGAGAACGGCAGCTCGCCGTCCATGACCGTGATCTCGCTTGTCATCTCTTCGACGTGAATCGGCATCTGCTCAAACCTCTCAGTCTCTCGGCCCTACCTGATGCGGTGGAGCCCGCGATGGCATAACTCCAGCGTCTCGACCGCGACGCTGTTCTGCGTCGCATTCAGTTCGGGGCCGAGCCACTTGCAAGGGAACGCGTCTTCAAACTGCCACTCGATGACGACCTTCCCGCCCGAAGGGTCGCGCACGAAGATGCTGCCGTTGCGCAGCCAGGTGATGCCCTGCGTGAGCTGCCAGTACCAGTCCCACATCTGTCGATCCACGATGCCGCGCTTGAGCACGATGTTCGTCTGCTTGGTGCGCGTCGGGAACTTGAGGAGATGCGTGTTGAGCCCGCCCTCGCTGTAGTCCATCACTTCGGTTTCCAGTTGCAGGCCGGTGCAATCGGCAAAGCCTGCCATCGGCATCGCTTCGAGCTTGATCTCGAAGCGGAAAGCCAGAAAAGGGTCGGTGCGTGCGCCCGTCTCACTCATTGAGACCTCCCGCCAGTTCAGCGATCTCCGTGCCCCCTTCGGTGAGGCCGATGCGGATCACGACGAACTCCGCCGGCCACGGCGGCAAGACGCCGATCTCGCACGTCATCCTCCCCGCGTCAGTCTCGCTCGGCGGATTCGTCGTCTCGTCGCAGCGGACGAAGAAGGCATCTTCGGCAGTCGCGCCGTCGAGCATCCCGCGCCGCCAGAGGTCTCGCAGGAAGGTGCGCGCGGCGCGGTCCACCTCGCGCCAGAGGTCCGGGTTGTTCGGCTCGAAGACAGTCCACTGCGTCTGCTCATCAATCGCCTCTTCGATCATCGTCAGCAACCGGCGGACATTGATGTAACGCCACAGCGTCTCGTCACTCAGCGTCCGCGCGCCCCCGACACGCAGGCCGCGCCCGCGATACTCACGCAGAGCGTTGATGCCGCGCTCGTTCAGCTCGCCGTGCTCCACCTCACTGACGGGCACGCTGACATCCTTCGCTCCGACGATCTCCTGGTTGGCGGGCGGCTTGTGGACTCCCACGCGCAGGTCTCCGCGCGCGTAGATGCCCGCGAGGTGTCCCGACGGAGGCACGGCGCGCAGCAGGAGTCCTTCGAGTTGCAAAGGGTCTGGCACGAGCAGCCACGGAAAGTAGAAGGCCGCGTATTTCATCTGCTCGCCGACCAGCTTTTCCCTGCGCCAGGCCAGAGCCAGTTCGGGCGTCAGGTCTTGCGGACGCGAATCGAGGATCGCGAAGCGATCCCGGAGCCTCGCGCAATGTGAGACGAGCGAGGTCTGTAAGATTCCAAGCTGTGCGTCGTCGAAGTCCTCTGCGAACTCGACCGTCTCGTCGGGCAGGGGCGGCGGCGGCGCTTCGGCGTCGAGGTTGCTGCAATCGAGCGGCGGCTCTTTGATGACGGGCGGCCCGATGTGCCGTTTCGGCATGATGTCCGGCATCGCCACGATGCTCACCTCGTCGATCTCTTCCAGCGCGGACAGTCCCCACGTCACGTTGGGCGGCGCGCCCTCGCCCCTCACGTGTGCCAGGCTCAGTGTCGCCAGCCCATCCTTTCCGTGCTGCAAGCGACCGAGGCCGCCGCGCAGATTCGCGGCGCGCGGGTCCGGAGTATTGAAGGGTTGCGGACTGGCCGCGAGGAGCGGCTCAGCCCACACCAGCCGCGAGCCGGTCGTCTCCCCCACGGGGCGGAACTGACACGGCGGCGCGAGCCCGTCCGCCCGCGCGCCTCCATTGAGCATCCGCACCACGTAGCGCTCGTCCGCCACGTCCATCGAGAGGTCGCGCCAGATCTCGCTGGCGCTGCCGAGCCTGAGCGTCAGCGTGAATCGGTCGCGTGCCGTGAGCGTCAACGAGAAGGTGAGCTGATGCGCCCACACGCCGGGACTCGGATAGACGCAATTCGTGCCGTCCTCCGTGACGATGCGCGTGATCGCCGTCAGACGGAGGGTCGGTTGCTCCTGTTCGTCGAGCAGGTCGAACGAGGCGGAGGCCGCTTTCAGCGGGTCGGCCACGCGCACCACCCAGCACGTTCGACCGCCGTTCGCGAAGAAGCCTTCGACCGCGTAGGCCAGATAGCCCTGCGCGGTATGCTGGCCGAAGATGCTCGTGAACTGCGTCATGCTCCCGATCCTGATCGGTGTGTGCAGGGGGCCGCTGGCGGCGATGCCGATGAATCCCGCGATGTCCGTGCGCAGGGGCTTGAGCGCCGGCACGTGTGTGTCCAGCCACTCGAAGTAAACGCCGGGTGTGCGGTAGGCCAACATAATCGTGATCAGGGTGCGCCGACCGAGGACGAGCGACGAGGCCGCCCGTCATGCTTCGCCTGCGGGTTCAGCGTGAGAGAGGCGGAAGCGATAGCGCGCCTCACGCCAGCTCGACTTTTTCGGTGACCAGTTCCACCGTCTCAAGCAGCACCTCGTTGCCTTTGCCGTTGAAGGCTGAGATATCGTACTTGCGCACCCACGCCTCATAGAGGTTCCAGCGGACGGCCTCCTGCCCGGCCTCGTTATTGAGCACGATAGAGAGCGCCTTGCGGACGGTCTTGCCGTCCATCACTGTCTTGCGCCACTCCCATAATTCCGTGTTATCGGTCAGCCCATGCTTGAGCGTGATGTTGCCGAACTTCTTCAGGCCGGGCAGCTTCGTAACCGTATTTTCGTGGTCGCCGGTGCGATACTCGATGACATCCGTCTCATTACTGAGGCCGGTGACTTCCGAGAAACCGGCGATAGTCACACCCTCTATCTCGACCAGGAAGTTGAATGCCCCAAAGGGATCGTTGCGACTTCCAGTTTGAGCCATGCTTCACCTCCACGCGGGTTTTACTGTTGCGCCTCAATCGTCTTCTGACTGATGCGGAAGATGACGAACTCCGCCGGCTTCACCGGCGCGATGCCGATGTAGCAGATCAGGCGACCGTTATCGATATCGTCCTGCGTCATAGTCGTGCGGTCACACTTGACAAAGAACGCCTCCTCCTGCGTCAGCCCCATCAACGCGCCGCTGCGCCACACGCTGAGCAGGAAGTTGGTGATGCTGCGCCGGACACGCGCCCACAGCGAATCGTCATTCGGCTCGAAGACCACCCACTGCGTCCCCTCGTCGATGGATTCCTCGACGTAGAGGAAGAGCCGACGCACATTGATGTACTTCCACTCGCCGTTCGAGGACATCGTCCGCGCGCCCCACAGGCGGATGCCCGCCCCGTTGCTGCGATAGTCGCGAATGCAGTTGACGCCGCGCGGGTTGAGCACGTCCTGCGTGCCCTTAGGGACGGGGAATTCCAGGTTGACCGCATCACGGACGACCTCGTTGGCCGGAGCCTTGTGGACGCCGCGCTCGATGTCTGTGCGCGCGTAGATGCCCGCGATGTGCCCCGTCGGCGGGATGAGCCGGTTGTCGTTAATCGAAGGATCGAAGACCCAGATCCAGGGATAGTAAAAAGCTCCGTAAGAGGTATCGCGCGGCGGCATCACCGGGTTGGGGTCGCTCTGTCCCTGCAACACCGAGACGATGCCGAAGCGATCCTTGAGCCGCTCACACTGGTTGAGCACTTCGGTCGTCACCGGCCCCAGGCCCGTGCGCACTTCGTCGGGCACGAGCAGCATGTTGACTTCGTCGATCTGCTCCAGCGACGTGAGGCCGCGACTGCGTCCGAGCAGCTCGTCCGGCGGGCCGGGAATCGCGTTGGCGTCGCCGATGTAGTCGCTGGCGACGATGGGCGAGCCGTCCGAGCCGCCCCCGCCGAGCGCTGTGAAGACCTGATCGGCGGGACGATTGAACGCGCCCACCGGCTGCACGACACGCACCAGGCGCGAGTTGGAATTAATCATCGTGACGACGTTGTTGCTCGCGCCCGCCTGCACGGTCACACGGTCGTAGATTTCCAGCACGTCCGGCTCGCGCCGGTCCGGGTTCGCCAGGTCTGCCGGCAGCCGCGAGGTCGGGTCGACGAAGTTGGCCGGCATCACTCGGTAGTAGAGGATGCTGACGCGGAAATTGTTGGCGTCGGGGCCTGCGCCGTTGGCCTGGTTCGAGGCGTTGTCCACCTTGACCATAATCCGGTTGCCCCACGTGCCGCGACCGATGGCGAAGAGGGTCAGCGTGTCCACGCTCCCCGTCGTGGCGACGGCGTCAGTGGCGGTGATGCGACTGATGAAGCAACGCTGGCCGCCGTTGTCAAAGAAGCCCTGGACGGCATAGGCCAGATATGACAGCTCCGGCAGATAGCCGCCGTACCAGCGTTGGAACTGGAGCCAGCTCGTAATCAGTCGCGCCGGTTCCGGCCCGCGCTCGGCAGGCCCGACCATGGCGGCATTACTGGTGCTCACACCTTCAATCGGGACGGGTCCCGTACTGATCTCTTCTACATACACACCAGGCGAAAGGTACTCAGGCATGTCGAATCTCCTCACTCAGCTTATGGGAACTGAAAGGTTGGCACGACCACCGTCGCCCGTGGTTGTACCTGTATATTATTCTCCGTCAGCGTCTGGCCGTCGGGCAGCAGCGCGTTGACATCGACGGGCGCCGCTCCCTGATTGACGCCGAAATAGTAGAACCAGCCGCCGTCGCTCGCGGTCGCCACCTGACCGGGTTGCCCCTGCACTTCGACCCGCGCGCCGGGGAGCGCGAGCCCCGCGCCCGACAGCACGCGCCCGCGCAAAGCAGTTTGCGCCAGCCCCGTCTCTGTGCCCTGCACGATCGGCACGTTCAGCACATCCTCGAACGTAGCATCTGGAAAGGTGACGCGGACGGTGACGTTGGTGGACGCCTGCGTGTCTGCAAAGAGCAGCACCCACTGGCCTGTCTCGTCCGTCAGGTAGGGCTCGCTCAGGCCGATGACCTCAATCGTCGCCCCCGCGACGCCCCGGCCGTCAGTCTCGTACAGCCCCCCGCGCAGCAGCGTCAACCCGCGCCCGCCCGTGAGCGTGCTTTCGGTCGGAAAAGGGTACGCGTAGCCGGGCGGCAGATCGTAGAAATATGAGCTGCCGGGCGTGGGCAGGACGACATCTTCACGCTCGACGCGCTGGTAGAAACGGCTCTCGGCACGGACGGCGTAAGCGCCCGGCGCGAGTGCGCCCCGACGGGTTGAGCCGTCCGGCATTCTGACCGTGCCGAAGAAGCAGTAATAACCGCCAGGGTTGCGCTGGACGACGAGTTCAAGCGGCCGGACAAAATCCTGCCGGATGCCGCCGACGCCCCCGATGATCTCCGCCGTGACGAAGAATCTGATCGGCTCGATTGGCCTGGGGTGCGGCCCGCGGACGCCGCGCGCACGCGCGAAGCGATCTTCGAGGTCGAAGATGAGGCTCGCTGAGAGGCGGCGGATTTCGTACGCGGTCATCACTTTTTAATCCTCTGCACTTTAAGCCACGCTCGCGACGCCGAGCGGGTTGTCGCTAAAGCCCGCGACGCGTTCGAGGACGCGCGCTGTCTCCGGCGCGCGTTGCGAGTCGATGCGCATGACCCGGATCAGGTAGCACACCGAAAGACGATAAGGCTCGCGCAAAGCCTCCCAGATGCGCGTCAGCTCTTCGAGCGACAAGCGGCAAAAGATCAGGCGCAACTCTTCGGAGATGTTGTTCACCAGATCGCTCAAAACGATAATCGCGTTGTCATAGAAGACCTGCATCACTTTGCCGAGCAGAATGTGGTCGCCCTCCGGGGTCGGCGCGAACGGTGTCACCAGAAAAGAGAGGTTGAGCGCGAGGGGCGGCAGTTGCAGCGCTTCGCGCCCGTTCACTCCCGGCGGTGGCGGCGGCGGTTGCTGCGCGGCGCGTGTGAGCGGCTGGTTCTTCAGGTGCTCGTTCTCGGTGATCTGGTAGAGCCAGAGCGAGAGGCGATTGTCCGAGTTGCGGGCCGTCTCGGTCGGATTACTGAACACGATATGCGATTCGCTGTTGACGATGTTGCGCACGACGCTGTCGGCGTTGATGGCTTCCCAGAGCACCAGCCGCAACGCCTCGCTGACCTCGCGCAAGATCGTGTAATCGCTCATCAGTCACCGTCACCTCTGCGAACAGCGAGAGCCTGCGCTCACCGGTCGAGATGGTACGCGTCCTCCAACTCAGACCTTTTCCGCTGCCCCTAGAATGTTATCGAGCCGTTTCTGCTCCGACTCCTTGAGCTCATTTTCAGCCTTCGCCAGCGCCTCCTGGCTCGTCCTGGCCGCCGTCTTGGTGGACTCGACCTGAGCCGTCGCGTTTTCCAGCGCCTTGGTGGCCTCGTCCAGTGCCTTCTTGTATTCCTCCGGCGAAGGAATCTTCGTGTCGTCCAGAACTTTCTTCAGTTCCAGGAGCAGGACATACATGCTGGCCGGCTTGGTTTCATCGTCGAACTGTTCGATCCGGACTTTGAGGTCTTTGAGTTTTTGAAGATTCGCAGCCAGATTCGCGCGTTTGTTCTTGAGATTGTTGTAATCCTGCTGCTTCTGTTCGAGCGTCTTTTTCGCAGCCTCCTTGTTGCTCTCGGCCTTCGTGGCCGTCTCCCGCAAGGCGGCGACCTCGGCGCGCTTCTGCTTTATTTTGTCGTCAACCGTGGCGATCAACGCGACGATCTTCTCCGTCTTCTCGCCGAGTTCGGCTTCGAGCATGTGCTTCTTCGTCTGGAAATAGTGCTCATACTCCTGTTGCGCGGTCTTCAAGCCCGCCTCGCCCTGCCCGTAATCGGTGCTGGTTTTCTTGATCTCCTCGACGGTCTTCGAGAGCGCGTCGACATCCGCCTTGAGCGTATCCCGCTTCCTGGTCAACTGGTTCAGTTCCGTACTGCTCTGCTCCAGTTGCTTCTTCAGTTCTTCCAGCTTTTGGTCAGGACTTTGAGGGGGATCGGGCATTATTCACCTCCGAGGCTCAGCTTGAGCTTCTGCGTTATGTGTGTCGGCGATGACGTTCCTGTGAGCGTGTGCGTCTTCTCCATCATGAGACTTGCGTATTCGCACTCAGGACTTAGCAATCGCCGTTCCGGCGCGCAGAACTGTGAGATACGGGAGGCACGATGCAAGGCTAGAGGATATTATTGTCTTACCTGCGCAGAGACCGGCGCTTGAGTAGAGACTGGTTTTCCCTCTTTTTCTGCTGGAAATCCTGGGTGGACAAATTTGTCCAGCCGCGACATTCAATTGTCTAGGCGGAAGTTGGTGAAAGGCAGCTTAATCTGTTATCGCGTCATCGTGGTCGCGGCGTCGCGCGCGAGGAGGGCTGCGCCGATGGAGACGGAGTCAGTGCCGAGGGCTGCGGCGACGATCTGTGTGGCTTCAAAGCAGGGCTGGAAGGCTCTGCGTCCGGCTTCGCGGATGATCGGGTTGAGGATCAGGTCTCCGGCCTCCATCACGCCGCCGCCGAGCACGATGCGTTCCAGATTTAAAAGGTTGATGACGCTCGCCACGGCCGCGCCGATGTATTTGCCTGTGCGCTCGACCATCATCAGCGCAAAGTCGTCGCCCGCGCGGGCCTCGCGCGCGATGTCCGCGGCGGTAAAATCCTTGTTGACCGCGAGCTTGGAGAGCGAGGAGGTGGAGTCTCTGTAGAGCCGCTCGTGCGTGCGCCGCACGATGTTGGGCGCAGAGGCGACTGTCTCCAGACAACCCGTGTTGCCGCAGACGCACTCGATGCCTTCGGTGTCGATGGTGATGTGGCCGAACTCTCCGGCGAAGCCGCTCGCGCCGAGCCAGGGCTTGCCGTCGAGGATGATCGCGCCGCCGATGCCCATCCCGATGGTGATGTAGAACATATCGCGGCTGCCGCGTCCAGCGCCGACCTGATATTCGCCGTAAGCTCCGGCGTTGGCATCGTTCTCCAGCTCGACGCGCAGGCCGGTCGCTTCCATCAGCTCCGTGTGCAGGTTGCCGCGCACCAGGTGCGGGAGGTCTGTCGAGACGAGCACGCGATCCGTCTGGCGATTGACGAGTCCGGGAATGCCGACTCCGAGCGCGGCGACGATGCCCGCAGCATCGCGCAGCTCCGCGACGATGCCCGCGATCTGTGCGGCCACAGCCTCGCGTTCGAGCGGCGCTTCGCGGCGTTGGACCACCTCGCCGGCGTTCGAGACGAGCGCGGCGCGCAGGGTCACGCCGGAGACATCAACGCCAATGTAGTTCCCATTTGCTGGCAGCGAGCCGGTCATGTTAACAGGAGCCTTTCAGGCACACGTTCCAGAAAAATTTGCTCAGGCAAGAGGCTGCCTGCATTCTAGTTGACGGTTTAAGGGCTGTCAAACAAAGCTCTCTGCGTGTAGAATGAGCTGTGCTTTGTTAAATTTTTGATCTGCGCTTTGAGCTGTCCCTTGACGATATGCAGATTAATTCTATCTTGCTGCCGACGGATTTCAGCGACTGCGCGGCGCACGCGCTCTCTTACGCGTCCTCGCTGGCGCGCAAGTTTGCGGCCCGGATCATCTGCGTGCACGTGATCGAGCCGGTGATGCCGACGGTCGGCTACACGGGCCTGACCGAGCCGCTGCCCATCGCAGACCTCAGCGAGCAGTTGGAGGAATCGGCCGAGCGCGAGCTGCCTAAGATCGGCGCGTGTCGGGAGTGCGAGGGACTGTTGGTCGAAGAGGTCATCGTGCACGGCGACGCGGCGGCTGAGATCGTGCGCGTGGCGCAGGAACGCCAGGTTGATTTGATCGTCATCGCGTCGCACGGGCGCACGGGTCTCGGACGCATCCTGTTCGGCTCGACCGCCGAATCGGTCGTCCGCCACGCGCCGTGCCCAGTGCTCGTCGTCAAACAGAATGAAACAGGGGATGAAGGCTGAGTGCGGAAGGATGAAGGGCATGCCTTTTATCCTTCCGCTCCCGGCTTTCATCCCTGCTTTTTATGGATAGTCATCCGTTCTACGATCTCATAGGGCAGTATGGCCTGTACGCGGTCTTCTTTCTCGCCATGATCGAGGGGGATATTACGCTGCTCCTGGCCGGCGTGCTGGCGCACAGCGGATTTTTCGGCGAGTACAGCTTTGCCAAAGTCCTCGTCGCGGGCACGCTCGGCGGCGCGACGGCCGACACGCTCGCTTATACGGGAGGGCGCGGTTTCGGCAAGAGCGTGCGCGGCTTCCGTTTCTACCGCGCGACGAGGCCGCGCCTGGAGCGGCTGACGGACAAGTTCGGGGCGCTCTCGATTTTTCTATCGAAATATATTTACGGCCTGCGCACTGCGTCGTGCGTTTTTTACGGCGTCGGGCGAATGCGCTTCTGGCGCTTTCTGCCGCTCGCGGTTGCGAGCTGCTTGATGTGGGTCTTCATCCTGAGCGGCGCGGGCTATTTTTTCAGCAGCACCATCACGCGGCTCATCGGCGACTTTCACCAGATCGGTTTCTTCCTGCTGGTGATCGTCGTCCTCGGCATCACCGGCTTCTATCTGGCCGAACGCTTCTGGCTCGGCCGGAAGGTCGAAGAAGCAAACCCGGAGCGGATTCAGGAACTCGAGCACGACGCGCGCGAGAAGCTCCACGAGATCAGGGAAGAGATACAGGAGCGCATGCACTTCAAGACGCAGACGCCGCGCCGCAAAGATGCTGCATCCAAGAACGTCCCGCGCAAACGAGGCGAGGCCGAGGGAGATTGAAAACGTTCACTTGAAAATATGATTATCGAATCATCTGCACCGACGCGAGTTGACCTGGCCGGAGGAACCATCGACATCTGGCCGCTGTACCTCTTCCATCCGGGCGCGGCGACGGTCAACTTCGCCATCAACCTGCGTGCGCATTGCCGCATCGAGACGCGCGACGACGGCCGCATCATTCTGGAATCGCGCGACCGCAAGGTCGCTTTCGAGACGGAGCTGGCGGCCATCGAAGACCTCGTGCGCGAGGAGCGGCTGGAGCTCATCTCCAAGCTCGTGCACTTTTTCAAGCCGACGACCGGCTTTCATCTCATCGCCAACAGCGAGGCTCCGGCCGGAGCCGGGCTCGCCGGTTCCAGCGCGCTCAACATCGCCTGCATCGGCGCGCTCAATCATCTGGTCGGCAATCGTTATCCGGCGAGCAGGTTCATCACCATCGCGGCCAACGTCGAGACGACTGTGATCCGCGTCCCGGCGGGCTTTCAGGACTATTACTCGGCCTTTTACGGCGGCGTCTCGGGCATACACTTCGGCATCGATGGCATCGAGCGCGAAATGCTCGATGTCGAGATGGCAACGCTCGAACGGCGCATCGCCATCTGCTACACGGGCGAGCCGCG
>JAFBAJ010000077.1 GCA_019247865.1 Acidobacteriota bacterium | reverse complement strand
CGTCGCTCAGCGTCTGCCGCGTGTGGATGTGGCAGGCCGTCATCACGTTTTCGAGCACGGACATGCTGGTAAAGAGACGTATGTTCTGGAACGTGCGCGAGACGCCGCGCGAAGCGATCTGATAGGGGCGCAGGCCGTTCAGTTGCTGTCCCTGAAAATAGATCGCGCCGGAGGTCGGCTCGTAGACTCCGGTGAGCAGGTTGAAGACGGTCGTCTTGCCCGCGCCGTTCGGCCCGATGAGCCCGTAAATCTCTTTCGGCCGCACGTCCATACAAAGCTCGTTGACGGCGACGAGGCCGCCGAAACGGATCGTCGCTTTGTCCGTCTTCAGGATCGCCGCCGCGTTATCGTTCGTCGCCAATGGTGCTGCGCTCATCGCTCGATGCCCTCCTTGTCCACGGACACGGCGTCGCGTGTGTCCTCCGCAGTGATCTCTTCTTCCTGGGTTCTGGATTTCGCACGGCGGCGCGCGCGCCAGCCCTTGAACGGGTCAATGCCGCCGAGCAGCCCCTGCGGGCGCGTAATCATCAGCACGATGAGCAGCAAAGAGTAGATGACCATCCGGTATTCGGCGAAGCCGCGCAGGATTTCGGGCAGCACCGTCAGCGTGATCGCGCCGATGATCGAGCCGACGATGGAGCCCAATCCGCCGAGGATGACCATGATCAAAATCTCGAAGGATTTCAGAAACTCGAAGGACTTGGGATTGAGATAGCCGTCGAAGCAGTGCGCGAAGAGAACGCCCGCCGCTCCGGCCATCGCGGAAGAGATGACGAAGGCCATCACTTTATAGCGCGTCGTGTTGACGCCCATCGCTTCGGCCGCCAGCTCGTCCTCGCGGATCGAGATCAGCGCGCGCCCGAAGGCGGAATTGACTATGTTGTAGACGATGGTGATGGTCGCCACCGCGATCAGCCCGATCCAGAAAAAGCTCTTCACGATCGGGATGCCCGAATAGCCACGGGCCGCGCCGACCGACTCGATGTTATTGAGCACGACGACGATGATCTGCCCGAAGCCGAGCGTGACGATAGCCAGATAGTCGCCTTTGAGCTTGAGCGAAGGGACGCCGACGACGAGCCCCGCGATGGCTGCGGCCAGTGCGCCGATGAGCGTCGCCGTCAGAAACTCCACGAACGCTCCCATCGTCCCGCCGCCTAAGGAAGCCGCCAGCTTCATCCCGTAGTTGACCGTGAAGAAGGCTGAAGAGTACGCCCCGACCGCCATGAATCCGGCGTGGCCGATGGAGAACTGCCCCGTGAATCCGTTGATTAGATTGAGCGAGACGGCGAGCGTCACGGCCACTCCGGCCAGCATCACGACGCGCGTGACGTAGGGCGTGAGCTGAAAACTGCCGACGCCGTTAAAGAGGACGTAGTCCAGCCCGAAGAGCAGCGCGACGGCGACCAGAGCGAAGATGAGATTACGCGCAATGCGTGGCATAAGGTTTTTAAGAATCCAGAAGCCAGGAGTCAGAATTCAGAAGGAGCAGCTAAAACCGTCTTAATTCTGGCTTCCGGCTCCTGACTTCTGACTCCTGCTTTTCAGACTTTTTCCTGCGCGACCGAACCCAGTAGTCCGGTCGGACGAAACAGTAAGATCAGGATCAGGATGGCGAACGCGACCGCGTCCTTATAGGTCGGCGAGAGATAGCCGACCACCATCGTTTCGGTCAGGCCGATGAGCAGGCCGCCCAGCACCGCGCCCGGAATATTTCCGATGCCGCCCAGGACCGCCGCGACGAACGCTTTGAGCCCCACCAGAATGCCCATCAAAGGGTCTATGCGCGGGATGCGGATCGCGACGAGCACGCCCGCGGCGGCGGCCAGAGCCGAGCCCAGCGCGAACGTAAAGGCGATGATGCGATCCGTGTTGATGCCCATCAGCTTGGCCGATTGCAGATTGAACGAGACGGCGCGCATGGCCTTGCCGGTCTTGGTGCGATAGACGATGAACTGCAACGCGACCATCAGCCCGAGCGCGATGATGAGCACGATCAAATCCTGATTCGTCACCGTCACGCCGCCCGGCAGAGAGATGTTCTTCGCCGCGATGAGCTGCGGGTAGGACTTGGGGTCGGCTCCGAAGACGAGCTGCCCGCCGTTCTCCAGCAGGAGCGAGACGCCGATGGCCGTGATGAGCGCGGTCAGGCGCGAGTACTTGCGCACGGGCCGATAGGCGAAGCGCTCGATGATGACGCCGATCAGGGCGCAGATCACCATCACCAGCAGCATCACGATGAGCGCTGTGAAGAGCGAAGGCTCGGCCACGCCGCCGCCCAGGATGCCTTTCGAGAGGAGGCGTCCGAAACCGCTCGCCTCAGGATTGCTCATCAGGCTGGAGGCGGCGCGCACGCCGATGCCGTTCGCCAGGTAATAGCCCGTGAACGCGCCGACCATGAACACGTCACCGTGCGCGAAGTTGATCAACTTCAGCACACCGTAGACCATCGTGTAGCCGAGCGCGATGAGCGCGTAAATTGCTCCGAGTGAGATGCCGTTGACCAGCTGTTGAAGGAATGTTGCCATGCGCTTTATGAAGAAGTTTTAAGGGCTCCGACGCGAGCCGCGTCGCGCGAGCCGATGAGGGATTTCAAATCTCTCGTCGGCTCGTACGGCGCATCCTGCTCTTTATTTGGGCGACGTTGTGGGCGAAGCCTTCATCGCCGGAGACGCACTCATCGCGGGCGACGCGCCGGGCGAAGCGCTCATCGCTGGCGACGCGGACATCGCGGGTGATGGGCTCATCCCGGGTGAAGCGGCCGTGCCGGGAGCGGCGACAGCCCCTTCGGGCGTCACCTTGTCCGCCACGCCGTACTTGCCGCCCTGCTCGATCTTAATCATCACGATCGGCTTGACGGCGTTGCGCTCGCTGTTGATGGTCACGACGCCGGTGATGCCCGGGAAGTTGGCGGTCTTGGCGAGCGCGTCGCGGATGGCCGCGCCATCGGTCGAGCCCGCGCGCTTGATGGCGTCGAACATGATGCGCGCCGCGTCATAGGCGGTCGCGGCCAGCGCGTCCGGCACGTTGCCGTACTTGGTCTTGTAATCGTTGACGAACTTCTGCACGGCCGGATCGGGATCGTCCACCGAGTAGTGGTTCGAGAAGTAGGAGCCGACCAGCGCCTGCCCGCCGATCTCATAGAGCCGCTGCGAGTCCCAGCCGTCGCCGCCGACG
>JAFBAJ010000610.1 GCA_019247865.1 Acidobacteriota bacterium | reverse complement strand
TCAACCGGGCATCAAGCGGCAGCGGGATGTCGTCCTGAAAGGTCTGACCGCAACCCTGCGCGTCCGTCCGGACAACGCCGGAGCGATCATCGCGCA
Organism: Acidobacteriota bacterium; assembly: GCA_019247865.1. Taxonomy (GTDB): domain Bacteria; phylum Acidobacteriota; class Blastocatellia; order Pyrinomonadales; family Pyrinomonadaceae; genus JACMLC01. The sequence goes on along the minus strand of JAFBAJ010000610.1, from coordinate 2,766 downwards.
ATTCCTGACGGACGCGGACGCGCGCATACGCGCCGACGCGGGCAACGCTCTGACGCGGCTCAAAGCGAAGGATGGCGGCGATCAGTTGCGCGCGATGCTGATGGGCGAGACGGATGCGGTCGCGCGTGCGAACGCGGCGCGCGCGCTCGGCGCAGCGGAAAACATAGCCGCCTTTGAAGTCCTTCTCGCGCGCGTCTCAAGCGATGCGGACGAGCGCGTGCGCGTCAGCTCTATCCGCGCCCTGGCCCTGCTCAAGGATCCGCGCGCGGTCGCGCCGCTGCTCTCGCGCGGAGCTGCGCTGATGACTGCCTATCGCGCCGCGAAGGCGAAGGGCACAGCGCATCCGGCGGAACTCAACGAGCTGCTCGAAGTCGCGACAGCATTGGGACGCCTGCTGCCGAACACAGGCGACGCGCGCGCCATCGAGTGGCTGCGCGAGCTGCGCGAGGCGCAGGAGGGCGTCGACCCGGAAACGGAGATCGCGTTCGCGCGCATTGCGCCTTCGGCCTACCTGCGCGAAAAGCCGCTCGGCAAGCTCGCGGATGAAGCGACGCGCGTCTGGCTCTTCTCGGACTGGCGGCGCGCTTCGAGCCTCGCACAGGGGCTCAATGAACTCGCGGCCATCACGGCCGAGGCGGCGGGCAATTCCGTCATCGGCTTGCAGGCGGACGCACAGCTCTCCTTACGCGCGATGCTCGATGACGCGCGCCTGCCCGCAAACGCCGCGCCGGATGTGCTGCGCGCGCTGGCCGCGCTCAAGCCGACAGACGCGGGCGAGTTGCTGCGCAAGCAGTTGGGCGCGCAGGATTTCATCGTTCGCGCGACGGCCGCAGAGCTGTTGGGCGGACTGCCGCCGGATGAAGCGAATGCCGCTGCTCTGATCGAAGCTCTGCCGGTGGCGATGAAGGACGAGATGGACGATGCCGCGCTCGCCATCCTCGATGCGCTCGCCAGGCAGAAGAGCGCGCGCGCCAACGAAGCTCTGAAGTCGGCGCTCGACTCGTCGGACTATCTCCTGCGCCGTCGCGCCGTCGCGCTTCTCAAAGAGAATGACGCGGGCGACTTTTCGGCGCGCATCGGAGTGGTCGCGCAGCGCCACACGGACGCGGATTTCGCGCGCGCTCTGGAGCGCAGGAACGGACGCACGCGCGCCGTGGTGAAGACCGAGAAGGGCGAATTCACCATCGAGCTGACGCCGGAAGACGCGCCCCTGACCGTCGATAATTTCATACAGCTCGCGCGGCGCGGATACTTTAACGGCACCGCTTTTCATCGCGTCGTGCCGAACTTCGTGATTCAGGGCGGCGACCCGCGCGGCGACGGCAACGGCGGCCCCGGCTACCAGATACGCTGCGAGATCAACGAGGTCGAGTACGGGCGCGGAGCGGTCGGGATGGCCTTGTCCGGCAAGGACACGGGCGGCTCGCAGTGGTTCGTCACGCATTCGCCGCAGCCGCATCTGGACGGAGGCTACACGGTCTTCGGCACGGTCGCCGAGAAGGAGATGCCGGTCGTGGACGCCGTCGCGCGCGGCGATAAGATCATCAGCGTGACCATCATCGAAGGCACACCGGCCAAACAGAACAAAGCCGCCGACGACACGCAGAAGAGAAAGAAGAAGCATTGAGACAGAGCACTACACAGGATTTCAGACGCAGAGACGCAGAGATACAGAGCAGGTCTTCTTTGCGTCTTTGCGCCTTTGCGCGAGATAAAATTTTCCCGCAAAGGCGCAAAGACGCAAAGAAAAGTCAGGTGATCTTTTGCGGCTTGTTGCTGGTCTTATGTTCTGTGTCTCAAACCTTCGCACAGCAGGCGGTGGCAGAGACGCCGCGCGATGCTTACGAGATCAATCTCAAGCTCGATTTCGATGAGCGGACTTTTGCGGGCACGGAGCGCGTGCGTTGGACGAATCGTGATGACCGTCCGGCTTCGGCGCTCTATTTTCATCTCTACCCGAACCTGCGCGCGCTGCCGAACGCTCAGCAGAGCGACGAGCCGCGTCTGGAAATCACGGAAGTGCGCGCCGCAGATAACGGGGCGGCGCTCTCATTCGCGCTCGACGAGCAGTTGACGACCTTGCGCGTCAACCTGCGCGCGCCGGTCGCCGCCGGAGCTTCGACGGAAGTCCTGCTCTCCTTCAAAGGAATCGTGCCGGAGATCGATGCGGAAGAGACTGGAATCCTGGCGCACATCGTCCAGCAGGTGGACGCGGTGTTGAGAAGCGAGCGCGAGATGCGGCGCGCGCGCGACATCAACTTTCGCTGTCGCGGAGTGATGCTGCTCGGCGCGGCCTATCCGGTGCTGGCCGCGCGCGACGGCAGCGACTGGCAACGCAAGGTCGAGACGAGCATCGGCGACTCGCTGTTCGCCGAAGCCGCGAGCTATCGCGTGAAGATCGAAACGGGGCCGGGCCTGACCCTCTACAGCTCCGGCACAGAGGAGACGCCGGAAGGCGCGCAGGGTGTCGTCTTCAGTGGAGAAGACCTGCGCAGCTTCGCGCTCATCGCCGGGCGATCCCTGCGCGTGCAGGAACGCGTCGTGGCGGGCGTGCGCGTGCGCTCGATCTACACGGCGGAGCGCGAGGTGGTCGGGCGGCGCGTGCTGGGCATCGCCGCGGCGGCAGTCGAAGCTTACACAGCGCGTTTCGGCGAGCTGCCGTACAAGCAGTTGAGCATCGCCGAAGCCCCGCTCGTCGCGGGACTCGGCGGCATAGAGTTCTCCGGCTTCGTGGCGATTGCGAGCGCCTTCTACGTGGATTTCGAT
>JAFBAJ010000549.1 GCA_019247865.1 Acidobacteriota bacterium | reverse complement strand
CCGACCCAGCGCACGCGGGCATGATTCGCCACACGTTGCATCGTCGAGCTGTCTGCGTAAACGAAGAAGGACTGCTGCGGAACGTACTGCAAGACCTCCACGCCGATGGAACGCAAACTCTCAAGCCATTCGTCGCGCACGGGCGCGGCGAACTGCACGATGTAATAGCCCTTATCGCTGCTCCTGCCAATCGTGCTGCCGCCCGGCCTGACAGTCTCCGGCGGAGCATCCGCAAGCGGCTCGAAAGATTTGCCCGGCAGGTTGATGCTCGTTTCGAGGCGCTGGCTCTCAAGACCGGACGCGGAAAAATCCTGGCCCGGCTCCGCCGCGACGACGACGAACGAGCCGTAATCTTCGACCAGCGTGCCCAGACGCGACGCGGCCGAGCGCTCGACCTCGTTGCGTACAGAGAGACGATAGAGCGCCTTCGACCGATCCCGCACGGCGGCGGTCACGGCGTCGGATTTCGAATAATTGCTGAAGTTTTTGCCCCTTCCACCCTGCAAAGTGGCGCGGCGCACCAGCCCCGCTCCGAGAAAGAGGAGCGAGACGGCCAGGACGATCAAAGGGAAACGCAGCAGCCCTGTCCTGTGCCATGCGCCTTTTTCTGTTTTGTGCATCGTCATATTTCCTATTAAGGGAGGAAAGATATCGTCACTAAAGGGCAATGATAAACGTGTGTTGAAAGAAAGACCGTGTCAAAACTTAAATAGTCTCGAAGGAGTGATTTAAAGCACGCCGCGAGCGGGTTCGGACGTGGAGCGGGCGGGCTCCGCTGACAAACGACAGGCTACTCCTCTTTGTTCCGGTTTGTCACGCGGGGCGGCGCGCCTGCGAGAGGGCGCGCCGCCTTTAAGCCTTCAAAAAGGTCTAGAGCGCGGCTGCGCCCGAGACGACTTCGATAATTTCGTTGGTGATCGCGGCCTGACGGATGCGATTCATATTGAGCGTCAGGGTGCCGATGAGCTCGGTCGCGTTCTTCGAGGCGGCGTCCATCGCGGTCATCCGCGCGCCCTGCTCCGAAGCGACCGATTCCAGCAGCGCGCGAAAGATCTGCGTCTCGATCAGGCGCGGCAGGAGTCGGCTGAAGATCTCTCCCGGCGACGGCTCGTAGACATAATCCGTGAGGTTCGCGTTGCCCGGAAGGTCTGCCTCTGCGCCCGCGCCCTCGGTCACGCGCGAGACGGGCAGCAGTTGCTCGATCAGGACGCGCTGCTGGAGGACGGACTTGAACTCGTTGTAGATGAGAAAAATTTTGTCCAGCTCTTTATCTTCTGTGAAGCGATTGATGACATCGCGTGCGATCTCGACCGCTTCGCCGTACTCGACGCGTCCCTTGCCGGTGACGCCGATGCGCTCGTCCGTGATCTCGACTCCGCGACGGCGAAAGAAGTCGCGCCCTTTACGGCCAATCGGCATCAGCTCGATCTGCTTGCCCTGTTGCTCGCGGATAAAAGCCTGCGCGGCCTTGTTGAGGTTCGTATTGAACGCGCCGCACAAGCCCTTGTCGGCGGTCACGAGAATCACCAGATAGCGCTCGTCGCCGCGCGCGTCGAGCAGCGGATGATGAAAGTTCTCATCCGTGCGCGAGGCCAGCTCGCCGAGGACTTCCGTCATCTTGTTGGCGAACGGGCGCGCGTTGACGACCCTATCCTGCGCGCGCTTGAGCTTCGCCGCCGAGACCATCTTCATGGCCTTCGTGATCTGCTGCGTGTTCTTCACCGAACGAATCCGGCGACGGATGTCTAAAAGATTTGCCATAACTTATTTACGCTCCGGCGGTGGCCGCCGTCTGCGTCGTGGCGGCTGTGGCCGGAGTCCGAACCGAGAGCTGCGTCTCTTCGTTCCAGCGATCTTTGAAGTCCGTCAGCACTTGCGTCAGCTCAGCTTTGATCTCATCCGTCAGCGATTTCTTCTCGCGGATGTTCTGCAGGACGGCCGGATGCGCGTTCTCGACAAAGCGCAGCAGCTCCATTTCAAAGCGCTGCACCTGCTCGACCGGCACTTCGTCTACGTGGCCGTTCGTCGCAGCCCAGATCACGAGCACCTGCTTCTCGACGTCCATCGGCTGGTACTGCGGCTGCTTCAGGATTTCGACCAGGCGCTGGCCGCGCGCAAGCTGCGCCTGCGTCGCTTTGTCCAGGTCGGAGCCGAACTGCGCGAAGGCCGCCAGCTCGCGGTACTGCGCGAGGTCGATGCGCAAAGTTCCGGCGACCTGCTTCATGGCCTTGATCTGCGCCGCGCCGCCGACGCGCGAGACGGAGTTGCCGACGTTGATGGCCGGGCGAATGCCGGAGTTGAAGAGGTCTGCTTCGAGGAAGATCTGTCCGTCCGTGATCGAGATCACGTTCGTCGGAATGTAAGCGGAGATGTCGCCCGCCTGCGTCTCGATGATGGGCAGGCTCGTCAAAGAGCCGCCGCCCTTCGCGTCGGACATCTTCGCCGCGCGCTCAAGCAGGCGCGAGTGCAGGTAGAACACGTCGCCCGGATAAGCCTCGCGTCCCGGCGGAC
>JAFBAJ010000437.1 GCA_019247865.1 Acidobacteriota bacterium | reverse complement strand
CAGCAGGAGCATGCGGCTGGGAAGCCCTGACCAAAGACACCTGGATCACCATCACCTCCGGCACCGGCACTGGCAACGGCAGTGTGATGTTCACCGTCGCGGCTAACAACACCGGCACACAGCGCACCGGAACAGTAACAATCGGTGCACGCACTCTCTCCATCGTGCAGTCAGGCGGCAGCAAGACGGCTTTTGACTTCGATGGAGATGCGAAGGCTGATCTCTCAGTCTTCCGTCCTTCGGCTGCCTCCTGGTACATCTCTAACAGCACCAACGGCTCGACCTCTTCGCAGCAGTTCGGCTTGAGCACAGACTCACTGGCTCCGGCCGATTACGATGGCGACGGCAAAGCTGACATTGCTGTCTTCCGCTCAGGAGCATGGTATGTCCTTCGTAGCTCCAACGGCTCGGTTCGTTCCGACCAATGGGGCGTCAGCGGCGACATCATCACGCCTGCCGATTATGACGCTGATGGTAAAGCAGACCTCGCCGTCTGGCGTCCATCCAACGGCACCTGGTACGTTGCCAGAAGCAGCGACGGCTCGTTCATCATCCAGCAGTTCGGCGTGGGTGGTGACAGGCCCGTGGCGGGAGATTACGACGGCGACGGGAAGAGTGACTTGGCGGTGTTCCGGCCCGCGACGGGAACCTGGTATGTCCTGCGCAGCTCTGATTCAGCCGTGCAGTCAATTCCGTTCGGAGTGAGCACGGATGTGTTAGTACCCGCCGATTATGATGGAGACAACAGGACAGACCTTGCTGTCTATCGCAATGGGACGTGGTACATCCAGCGCAGCAGCTTGGGCTTCATCAGCTATCAGTTCGGGCTCTCGACAGACGTGCTGGCGGCGGCGGATTACGACGGCGACCACAAGGCGGACATCGCTGTCTTCCGGCAGGGCAACTGGTACATCCTGCAAAGCGGCAACGGGGCAGTGAGAATAGAGCAGTGGGGGATGAGCGGCGATGCGGCTGTGCCTGCTGCTTACAACTCGAATTGAGGGCTCTTAATCAGCCGCCGCGCTCGACAGCTCTTCTTCCTGCTGCTGCTCGTGCTCTGACTTGAGGAGCGAAGTCTCGTAGCGTATGTCGCCGAAGAGCGTGTCGCTGACGGCTTTCACGAAGCCCAGGATCGTCGGCCCGAGGACGATGCCCGGAATGCCGAAGACGTAGACGCCCGCCACCAGCGAGAGAAACATCCAGTAGAAATTGAAGCGCCGCGCCCCCTGGCTCGCCAGCTTAGGGCGCAGGAGCAGCGATGAGCCGAGCGTCATCATCAGTCCGATGGCGAGATAGATGCCCGCGCTCACCGGCTGGCCGCGAAAGACGAAGAGGTAGATCGAGATCGGCACGTAGATCGCCCACTCGCCGATGAGCGGAAAGAAGCCTGCCAGAAACGTCACGAGGGCGAGCACCACCGCCAGCGGAATGCCGAACACAAAATTGAGAATCAGAATCACCAACGCCTTCAGGCATTGATCGATGAAGACCGCGCGCAGGGCTCCGCGCAGAGCGCCGCCGATGTTCTCCGTCAGCTTCTCGTAGAGCGGCAGGTATTCGCCGGGCACGCGCACCTTGATGTACGAAGAGATGCGCGTGCGTTGCGTCAGGACATAGAAGACCGTGAAGAAAAAGACCGCGAGCGACGAGAGCAGGAGCGCGGATTTCTGCCGCAGTCCCTGAATCGCTTCCGCCGAACGATTGACCGCTTCGGCGAAGGCCGTCTGGAGCCCCGCGCGCGTGTTCTCGCGCACGCCCGGCAGGACTGACTCCAGAGAGTTGCTGATCGAGTTGATGATCTCTTCCTTCCGCTCGATGACGACGTTCGAGTAGCTCGACATCTCGTGCCAGACGTAACCCGTCAGGACGACGAGCGGCACGACGATGAGCGCGATGCTGATGAGCGCGCTGCCCGCGCGCGCCCGCAGGTGTCTTTCGAGCCATTCCTGCACGGGCAGCAGGTACACGGCCGCGACGATGCCGAGCAGGAGCGCGACCAGCACGTGCCCGATCAGCATCCCGAAGAGCACGACCGCCAGCACGACCATCAGGCCGTACACCAGTATCCGCTTGGCATCGCCCACCGTCAGGTCGCCGAGTCGTCTTGAATCACCCTTTGCCATGTGCGCTTTACTATAACACGCGCGCCGGTCCTCAAAGCTTGTCGGAACTTTCTTTCAACTGCAATCACAATCCGGCACTCGCCTCATCTGCCGGAGGCATGTGGCTTAGGCATAGCCGCGATTTTCCGGGCGCGGCATGCGCGTTGCCATAAGCTGCGCCGGGCAGTTTTATTTTGAAGAAGTAAGGAGAAGCAAAGCTTATGTACACAAAATTTTTCGGGGTTTTCATAGTAACGGCGTTCGCGTTGTCCTGCGGCCTCGCCAGCGCGCACGCGCAGGCAAGTCGTGCGGCAGAGGATGGTTATTCTGAATCGGGCACGACGACGCGCTCGCGCTCGGTCAAGGCGAAGCGTGAGACCAGCCCGTCCGCGCTCCTGCACGCGGCGCGCACGATCTATCTGGAGCCGGAAGACGGAGTGGAGGCGGAATATCTGGCCTACAAGCTCGGCAAATATCCCGACTTCGAGCAATGGAAGCTCCACATCGTCACGGACAGAGACAAAGCAGACCTCGTCCTGAAGATTCATCAGAAGGCGCTCAACTACATCTTCAGCATCGAGGATCAGGAATCGAGCATCGTCGTCGCGAACGGCAAGACCATCGCCATCAACGACCTCATCGCCACAGACCAGATCGCCAAAGAGATCATCAAGCGCCTGCAGAGCGTGCGCGCTCTCCCGACCGACGAGCGCGAATGAGAGCGACCACACATTGAGGAAGAGGATTTTAATCATGCTCAAGCGAACATTGCTCATCATACTGCTCATCATGTCTCTCGTGACCGCGGGCGCGGCGCGCGCTCCCTTTCGTCAGGATGAAAAACCGGACGGAGCGGTGGAAAAGAAGCTCACGCCGGAGGAGGAGGGCGAAGCGCGTGCGCTCGCCGAAGAATTCATCAAGCGGCTGGAGCAGGAGGAGGACATCG
>JAFBAJ010000413.1 GCA_019247865.1 Acidobacteriota bacterium | reverse complement strand
TTGGGCCGGAGCCTATACGACCTTCGGCGATGGTCAGAGGGTGCACATCACGATTGACACAGACCCGGCCAATCAGGGCTTCGCCTCGCTCGAACTATTGTTCCACGAATCCTCGCACTGGATGGTCAGCCCTCGCAACGGCGCTGTCGCTCGGGCCATCGCACGCGAGAGCGAAGCTCAAAACAAGCCGGTCCCGAAAGATTTGTGGCACGCCATCATCTTCTACACGGCGGGCGAGTTCACCAGAAAAGATTTGAGTGAATATCGCGTGACCGACTACACTCCCTACGCCTACCGCGGCCTCTGGGCACGCGCCTGGCCCAATCTACAAAAGCCGCTTGAGTTGTACTGGCAGCCGTATCTGGAAGGGAAAGTCGATCTCGACAAGGCGATGGCGAACATCATCAACGCCCTTTAAAAGCAAGCTCACGCCAAGGCGCTGGTGACGCAAAGAAAGGCTTAATGCTTTTCTTTGCGTCTTTGCGCCTTTGCGTGAGATTCTTTCGTTTTGCTGCACAAACCATTTATGAGCGAATTGTATAAAGGCAAACAGGGTCATTACTTTTGGGTGGCGCGGACTCTGGATATGCAGGATACCAGCCGACCTCTCGCGCATCTGCTTAACAATTGTCCGGAAGTTGTTCTGGATAATTTTGTCGTTGTGACATCGCTGGATAGTGGCGCTCTGAAACTGAGCCCTCATCAGATCAGTGAAGGATGGACACAGGAGGGTGCATTGGCGATAAGCCCGAGGATCACAATCTCGAAGAAAATACCGTTCGTATGGTTCGATGAATGGTATATCTTCGACGAGCCCGCTGTCCCGACAGAGGTGGAGGTGTTTGTCAATTACGGAACGTTCTCGCTTGGCGATCCGGCCCCGACGGTAGCAACAATGCACATTGGTACGGATGCCGAGAAGGTGGCTCGACTGGTCGAAAGTGCTCTCAAACTTCAACAGAAGTTTTGGGCGCAGATGGAAAGAATTAAACCCAGGTCCTATCTGGCTAACGGCAATAGCTTTACTTTCGTGACGCGAGATTCCGGTTTGTTTGAGAGGGTTATGGGAGCGCTCGAATCACTATAACCGGCGGCGTCTATCAGCTCATTTAAATCCCTGACCTCGGCGAGCCGCTGCGGCAGGTTCGGCTCTTTCTCAAGCGTACTCGCAATCATCACGCGACGCTTCTCGACGACCACGATGATGTGTCCCTTCACCTCGCCGAAGATGAAGTCGCCTTCGCGCTGGTTCTTCTTCTGCGGGAGCATTGCTACCTTGAGCACCGTGTTTGATTTGGAGTCCTGCGCGTCGCCGAGCCCCAGCATGTCCGAGACGAAGCGCTCAAAGAACTCACGTTCAAGGAAGTATTGCCCGATCAACTCCAGGTCGGCCGGGAATTCGCCGATGTCGGCGAAGACGCTGTAGCCGTTCGGATTCTCGAAGCGCCTGAGACGGACGTGTACATCCTCGTCCGGCTTTGTCTCCCTGGCCCGAGCCCTCGGCGCGGGCTTTTTTGCCTTCAGCCCCCGGCTGCGCTTTTCCTGGCGCGGCATCGCGAATGCAGTCGCCGACGCAATAAACAAAAGGAGCATTAATGCTGCGAAACGTGTCCAGGTATGTCCCCGGCGAGGGAGCCTCCCGAGGAGTAAAACGTGACAGTCTCTGCTGGCGATTGCATGTTTATGGAACGTAATCATCAACTTCCCCCTTGCCTCATTCGGGAAGCAAGGGCAATGCCGGATATGTCCGGACTCAGTGTCAGAACATCTAAAGACCGTCCCTATTCCAGTAGTGTCCTGAATTGTTTTTCTCTGTGTCTCTCAGCGAGTTCTCTGCGTCTCTGCGTTGAGCTGATGCTACCAAACACTCACCGCAGAGGCGCAGAGTTCACGCAGAGAAAGCGCAGAGAGTTGAATTCAGGTCACCACCCGTATTCCAATAGTTGGTCAATTCTCAGAGGCGCTGTATGAGGAAACTCTTTGACTGGCTTATGGAGCATGAAAGATTGCTCGTCGTAATCACTCTCGCCCTCGCGGCGGCCGTTGGCTTACAGGTCAGGTTCTGTGGCGGTAAGATGAGCCCCGACCTGACAGTATCTTCCAATCAAACGAAAACAAGTTCGCCTGGCAGTAATTCATCGCCGGTTGGCCTGACGGGCGTCTGGGAAATGAGTGTGCAGAAGAAGAGCGGAGGGACGCAAAACTGGACTCTCACTCTTACTCAAAACGGGGAAGCCTTGTCCGGAGTTATCAGATCAGAAGGTGGAGATTTACCTGTCAATGGATCAATCAAAGGTGAAGAGCTCAGCCTGTCGGCGAAGCGATTCGGCACAACTGTCGAATTCCCGGCGAAGTTTGACGGAGAGACCATGACAGGAAAGATGAAAGCCCTGATGATTGAGCGGCAGTGGACAGCAAGACGCAGGAAAAGTTGAGCGTTAACCTTGCGGACCGCTATCTGACAGCTCATTCAAACGGAGCGCGAAGAGCATTGCTTTCATCGTGAAATTGTCCGTTCAACCTTTCCGCGGCGACAAAGATTCGATGAGCTTATGTTGTTGATAAGAGAGATTAAAATATGGCTTAGGCGCGTCAGAAAATCAAGGACAACCTGAATAAGCGCGTGAAGAGGGAGCAGAGTTCAAAACTCCGCTCCCTCCTGTGATGAAAGTGAGATTGATTATCAGGGCAGCTTCCGCACGACTAGGTTGTCGAGGATGCCAACGCCTTCGAGGCCGATGAATTTCGGGGACGCGATGTTCTGCGAGAAGGCTCCGAGCTCGACTCCATTGCTGCCTTACTCTAACAGACAGAGCGTTGAAGAGGTTTGAAAATAGTTGAGGTGTGAAAATCTTTAGAAGCTCACGCCAAGACGCAAAGACGCAAAGAAGAGCTGGAATGCTTTTCTTTGCGTCTTTGCGCCTTTGCGTGAACCTGCTTTTAAACTGACCCGCTACTGAAATCTTCTATTCCACCGTGACCGACTTCGCCAGGTTGCGCGGCTGGTCTACGTCGCAGCCTCTGCGGACGGCGATGTGGTAGGCGAGGAGTTGCAGGGGAATCACCGCCAGGATGGGCGAGAGCAGGTCGCTGGAGGCCGGGATCTCGATGATGTAGTTGGACTCGGTCGCGGACATCTTGTCGCCTTCGGTCAGGATGGAGAGGACGACGCCCTCTCTGGCTTTGACCTCGACGATGTTGGAGTGCGTCTTCTCATAGCGCAGCTCCGAAGTCTGGTTGCCCTCTTCGCGCGGGTTGACGACGACGACGGGCAGGCGTTCGTCGATGAGAGCGTTCGGCCCGTGCTTCATCTCGCCCGCCGGATAGCCTTCGGCGTGAATGTAGGAAATCTCCTTGAGCTTGAGCGCGCCTTCGAGCGCGACCGGAAAGTTCAGCCCGCGTCCGAGATACAGAAAATCGGTCGAGCGGAAAAACTCTTTCGAGAGCTCTTCGATCTCGTCCGCTTCATTCAAGAGATGCTCGATCTTGACGGGCAGCTCGGCCAGCTCCTGCGCGTGCGACTTCGCCTCTTCCGGCGTGAGCGCGCCGCGCAGTTGGCCGAGGTAAAGGCCGAAGAGGTAGAGCGCGATCATCTGCGAGGTAAAAGCTTTGGTCGAAGCGACGCCGATCTCCGGCCCGGCGTGCGTCAGAATCGTGCCGTCCGACTCGCGCGTGATCATAGAGCCCTGCACGTTGCAGACGGAGAGAATCTTTGAGCCGTGCCCTTTGGCTTCGCGCAGGGCAGCGATGGTGTCGGCCGTCTCGCCGGATTGCGAGATGACGATGAGCAAAGTGTTCTCGTCCATCACAGGGTCGCGGTAGCGAAACTCCGAGGCATAGTCGACCTCGACGGGAACGCGCGCGAACTGCTCGATCATGTACTTGCCGGCGAGCCCTGCGTGCCAGCTCGTGCCGCAGGCAGCGATCTTGATGAAGTTGATGCGCTTAAAATCCTCTTCCGAGATGTTCATCGGATCGAGGTAGACGCGCCCCGTGTCGAGCGAGATGCGTCCCTGCACTGTGTCGCGGATGGCGCGCGGCTGCTCGTAAATCTCTTTGAGCATGAAGTGCTTGAAGCCGCCCTTCTCCGCCATGATCGGGTCCCACGTGATGCGTTGCTGCTGCGGCTCGACGGCGTTGCCGTCAAAGTCCATCACGCGCACGGAGTCTCTGGTCAGGATTGCGATCTCGCCGTCTCCTAAAAAGAAGACGTCGCGCGTGTGTTGCAGGATGGGCGGGATGTCCGAAGCGACGAAGAACTCGCCGTCGCCGAGGCCGATGACGACGGGCGGCCCCTGACGCACGGAGATGATCGTGTCCGGCTCGTCCGCGTTGATGATCGAGAGCGCGAAGATGCCGCGCAGGTCTGCGACCGCGCGCCGCACGGCCAACTCAAACGTGTCGCCCTCTTTCAAATATTCTTCGATGAGATGCGCGATGATCTCCGTGTCCGTCTCGGTCACAAAGCGATGGTCGCGCTGGCGCAGGCGGTCTTTGAGTTGCAGGTAATTTTCGATGATGCCGTTGTGCACGACGACGATGCGCCCGGTGCAGTCTCTGTGCGGATGCGCGTTCTCTTCGGTCGGCCGTCCGTGCGTTGCCCAGCGCGTGTGCCCGATGCCGTAGGTCCCGTCGAGCGGTTTTAAACGAATCGCTTCTTCCAGATTCCTGAGCTTGCCCTCGGCGCGGCGCACTTCCATGTGGTGCACTTCGTCCACCACCGCGATGCCGGCCGAATCATAGCCGCGATATTCGAGCTTCCGCAGTCCGTCAATGATGACCGGCACGACCTGCTTGTTGCCGACATAGCCAACGATTCCACACATCGAATAAATCTCCTGACGTTACCGTCTTTCCGACAAAATCAATTTACCACAGAGGACACAGAGGAACACAGAGGAAGACAAAAATTATTGCTTTCCTCTGTGTTCCTCTGTGTCCTCTGTGGTTAGCTCTCTTCCGCTTTCAAATGTTTCTTGACTTTAGCGGGAACGCCTGCGACCAGCGTCTCGGGCGGCACGTCTTCGGTGACGACCGCGCCGGCCGCCGTGACCGCGCCATGCCCGACATGCACCGGCGCGACGAGCATCGTGTCCGAGCCGATCCGGACATGATCTTCGATCACAGTCGGGTGCTTGGCTTTGCCGTCATAGTTGCAGGTGACTGTGCCCGCGCCGATGTTCGTCTCTTCGCCGATGGTCGCGTCGCCGAGGTAGGTCAGATGCATGGACTTGGAGCGGCTGCCGAGTCTGGATTTTTTCATCTCGACGAAATTGCCGACCGCCGCTCCCTCTTCGAGCTTCGAGTTCATGCGCAGGTGTGCGAACGGCCCTAAAGTGCAGTTGTCCGCGATCTCGCTCTCGACGATCACGCAGTGGTCTTTGACGGTCACGCCGTTGCCGATCCGCGAATCTGTGATGCGCGTGCCGGAACGTATCACGCAGCCGTCGCCGATGACGCTCTGGCCTTCGATGAGCACGTCCGGATAGATGACGCAGTCGCGCCCGATCTGCGCGTCCGAGCTGACGTAGGTGCGTTGCGGGTCGATGAAGGTCACGCCGCTGTCGAGCATCAGTCGACGCAGCGTGCGCTGGCGCAGCAGGCGCTCAAACTCTGCCAGCTCGACGCGCGTGTTGATGCCCGAAACTTCGCGCGCGTCCGTGTGCAGATAGACGCCCACGTCCGCGCCGTCTGCGCGCAGGAGCGCGGGCACGTCCGTCAGATAGTACTCGCCCTGCGCGTTGCTCGGCCGCACGCGCGCCAGCGCAGGAAAGAGCGTCTCCGTGTCGAAACAGTAGATGCCCGCGTTGATCTCCGTCACCGTGCGCTCTTCGGGCGTCGCGTCCTTCTGCTCGACGATCCTTTCAAAGCGGCCTTCGGCGTCGCGTATGATGCGCCCGTAGCCGGTCGGGTCTTCGAGCCGCACGGCGAGCATCGTCGAAGCCGCGCCGCGCCCGCGATGCGTGCGGTGCTGATGCACGAGCGACGCCAAAGTCTCTGCGCGCACGAGCGGCACGTCGCCGGATAAGATGAGCAGCGTCGAGCCTGCTTCGGCCAGAGCCTCGCGCGCGGCCATCACCGCATCGCCCGTCCCGCGCTGCTCGGTCTGCTCGATAAAGCTCGCGCCGTCCGCGCCCAGCTCCGCGCGCACAGCTTCCGCCACAGCTTCCGCCTGATGACCGACGACGACGTAAATTCGTCTCGGGTCGAGCGCGGTCGCCGTGCGGCAGACGTGTGCGATGAGCGGACGCCCGCCCAGCTCGTGCAGAACCTTCGCCTTCTGCGAGCGCATGCGCGTGCCGAGCCCCGCGGCGAGGATCAGCACGTCGAGCGGCGCGTGCGCCTCCAGCGACCCTGTGTTCGATTGTTTTTCCATAAAAGTTCAGCCCTGCTGGGTCACATGCGGCTGGCATGCGCGTGCCTGTTCGCAACAGGCGATGACGACGCGCGCCAGCTTTTCGGGATGATGACGCACCTTCTCTCCTTCGTCCAGAAGGTCTGCGCGAATGATCTCCGTCTCCGCGCCGAAGGTCTCTTCGAGCAGGTGATCGGTCATGCCGATCTGGTACGCGCCGTCCGCAGAGTAGAGCGCGGCCTGCTCCGCGCGGATCGGATGATTGTTGACGATGACGTAATCAAAGGCTATCTCAGGTGCGTAAGCCCTGACCGTCTCCAGATGTTGTCGCGCGGTGTAGCCGTCCGTCTCGCCCGGCTGCGTCATCAGGTTGCAGATGAAAATCTTGGTCGCGTGTGCGTGACCGATGGCTTCGGCGACGCGCGCCACGAGGAGCGGCGGCAGAATGCTCGTGTACAAAGAGCCCGGGCCGACCGTGATGACATCGGCCGCGCGGATAGCAGCCAAAGCTTCCGGCAGGGGCAGGCACTGCTCCGGCTCCAGCCGCAGTCGCCGGATGTTCGCGCGCGAGGCTGTGATCTGCGTCTCGCCTTTGACCTCCGTGCCGTCTTCGAGCTCGGCGACCAGCCGCACGTCGTTGATCGTCGCAGGATAGATGCGTCCCTTGCTCGCCAGAACTTCGGAGGAGAGGCGCACGGCTTCGACGAAATCTCCGGTCACTTCCGTCAGCGCGGCCAGAAAGAGATTGCCGAAGCTGTGCCCGCCGAGGTCGCCGTTGCCGCGAAAGCGATAACGGAAGAGCCGCGAGAGCAGCGTCGAATCTTCCGAAAGCGCGACCATGCAGTTGCGTATGTCGCCGGGCGGGAGAATCTGCAACTCGTCGCGCAGGCGTCCGCTGCTGCCGCCGTCGTCCGACACAGTGACGATGGCCGACAACGTGTCGAGCCACGTGTGTGCCGCGTCAGCCGTGCCGACCAGCCGCTTCAATCCGGCGAGCAGCGTCGACAGACCCGTGCCGCCGCCGATGGCGACCAGCTTGAGTCCGCAATTTGTCTCACTGGTTAACAAATCTCTGCTCCAGGCGCATTTCGGC
>JAFBAJ010000384.1 GCA_019247865.1 Acidobacteriota bacterium | reverse complement strand
TCATGCCGAGGAGCCGTGCGGCGCGCGATTGGTGGCCGCTCGTCTGGTCGAGCGCGCGGCGGATAAGGTCTATCTCAAAGCGGCGCACTTCATCATAAAAGTTGATGCCGCGTCCGATGTCCGGGACGGACATGGCGCTCGCGCCTTCGCGTGCGGCGGCGCGTGCGGACTGCGGGTCGCTGATCTCGGAGCGCAGGCACTCGCGCGTGATCTCGTTGCCGGGCGCGATGACGACCGCGCGCTCGATGGCGTTCTCCAACTCGCGCACATTGCCGGGCCAGACGTAGGCTTCCATCAGGGCCAGCACGTCGGGCGCGATCTGCTCCGCGACCTGACGTCCGTTCTCTTCGTTGTACTTGCTTATAAAATGCTTCGCGAGCGGCAGGATGTCTTCGCGGCGGTCGCGAAGCGGCGGCAGCTCGATGGGCACGACCGAGAGGCGATAGTAGAGGTCTTCGCGAAAAGTTCCCTGCTTGACCGCTTCCTTGAGGTCGATGTTGGTGGCGGCGACGATGCGTACGTCGACCCTGCGCGGGCTGGTGTCGCCGAGCGGCGTGAACTCACGCTCCTGAATCACGCGCAACAGCCGAACTTGCGTCTCAGGCGGAATGTCGCCGATCTCATCCAGGAAGATAGAGCCGCCGTCGGCCACTTCGAACAAACCTTTCTTGGCGGCGACCGCGCCCGTGAAAGCGCCGCGCGTGTGGCCGAAGAGCTCCGACTCCAACAGCTCCGAAGGAATATTGGAAGAGTTGACGGTGACGAAGGGCATCTGCGCGCGCGGGCTGGCCTCGTGAATGGCCTTGGCGATGAGCTCTTTGCCGGTTCCGCTCTCGCCCGTGATGAGGACGGTCGAGCGCGCGGGCGCGACCTGATCCACCATCCGGAAGACCTGCTGCATGATGTCCGAGCGTCCGACGATGCCGCCGCGATCAACCGCGCGGCTCATCGCGCGACGCAGGGTTTGCCGCTCCTCCTCCTTGCGTCGGCGCTTGATGCCGGCGGCGACGGTGGCCGTGATCTGCTCGTTCTGAAAGGGCTTGCGTATGCAGCCCATCGCGCCCTTCTCCCAGGCGGAGATGGCCGTGTCGTAGGTCGCGTAAGCCGTGATCATCACGACCGACGCTTCGGCGTCGAGCTTCAAAAACTCTTCGAGCGCGCGCAGGCCGCCCATGCCCGGCATCGAGACATCGAGCAGCACGACATCGTAGGCGCGACGGCCGTAAGCCTCTAAACCTTCTTCGCCCGTCTTCGCCAGATCAACGCGATAACCTTCCGCCGAGAGCAGCGTCTCCAGCACATCGCGCATGATCTCCTCGTCATCAACGACGAGGATTGAACCCTTCTTCGCCATGTAGTTCGTCCGTTCTGAAACCTGATCTTCCCGTTTTGATGACCAAACACGCTCACGGGTTTATTGCGCGGGCGGCATGAAACAATCCTTCCGCACTTGCCCCCACGTATATCTTAGGGTAATGATATACCAAACCGGTTCGCGTCGCCGAATGCATCGCTGATGAACAAGCTGCAAGCGCGGGGCTGCGCAGAGCGCTCACCTCCCTGCACCGTGCCCGTATGCACATCCCTCATCATGCCGTTTACAGCGACGCCACAATGCATCGGAGTGAAGGTTAAGAAATGAAGTGTCCGTACTGTGAGAGGCCTTTGCGCGCGCTGAGCCTGCGCTGCCGCGTTTGCGATCGATTCGTCCCGCGCCTGCCGCACCTGTTCGTGCTCGGCCTGCTGGCCGTCGCCGCCCTCATCGGCGTTATCCTCTTCTTAGAGTATCTCGCCAAATCACGTTAATGTAGGAGTCGAAAGATGAAAGCCAAGCTGAACCGGACGGCCATCGTGTTGGCCCTGTGCCTGTTGTTCTTCGTCGGATGGACGGCGCGTGGGCAGAAGCAGGGAGCCGCACCGGCCGCCGCGCCGCCGCGCGTGACCTGGGAATACAAGGTCGTCTCGGAATCCGACAAGGTCTCGCTCAACGAGATGGGCGCGCAGGGCTGGGAGCTGGTGACGGTCGTGATGGGCGGCGCGCAGGACGTCTACTACTTCAAGCGCGCGAAGTAGGGCGCGGAAAATAGATTAGCCACAGAGAACACAGAGAGCACAGAGAATTAATATTCGCCTCTGTGCCCTCTGTGCTCTCTGTGGCTAAATCTTAGCGCGCGTCGAAGGTGTTAACGGGGAAGTCGCCACGCACGCCCCAGACCTGCTGGTGAGCCGTGTTGTCAAAACTCCCTAAGTAGTAGAACGTGCTCTGGCTGCCGGTCGTCGGTCCCTGGCGATAGACGGAGATGTCGCATCTGCCGTCGCCGTCATAGTCTCCTTGCGTCGGTAAATCCGAAGTGATGCCGAATGTTCTGACAGTGGTTCCGAGGTCGGAGCTGCGCCGGATATACCATATCATCGGGGAGGTGGTTGTCGCGCCCGTGCGTCCGGCGGCAATGTCGAACTTGCCATCGCCGTCATAATCTCCGGGGATGATGTAGTCCGTGCTGAAATTACCCCACGCAATAAACCGTGCCGTGCTGTCAGAGCTTTGCTGGATAATTAAAGTATTGTTTGGCGTCAGGCCGCCGAAGCGATAGACCGCAATGTCGAACTTGCCGTCGCCGTCATAATCTCCGGGCACGGGCGTGTCTCCCGTTCCGACAGCCGAGTCGCCGGTCGTGCCCCACTGCACGGCTCGCTGTGTGTTGCCTGACGCGCTCTGACGTATGTACCAGAAGGCAGGGTCGCCCACACCCGCGCCCCTTCTGAAGACGGCCATGTCCGTGATGCCGTCGCCGTCATAATCTCTGGCGACTGCCTGATCTCCAGTCACTCCCCAACGCACAGACTGAAAAGTGCTGTCTGAGCTTCTGAGGACATAAAAGAAGCTGTCGTCTCCGGCGTTTGCGCCCTGACGATAAAGGGCGATGTCGCCTTTGCCGTCTCCGTCATAATCGCCGGGCGCGGGAAAGTCCGTGTTGGCATTGCCGAAGTTCGTCGCGGTCGTCGTGCCATTGAAGGAGAGCAGGTTGTAATAAGTGACCTGAGCGAGTCCCGGCGGGGCGACGTTCGGAAAGCGCCAGACGCTGAAGTCCATCCGCCCGTCGCCGTCATAGTCCACCGGGCGTGCTTTGGCGACCTGCCCGCGAATCTCGCCGCCCGGAAAATTGGAGGTGTGAACGTTGACGTAAGCCTGACCCGAACGCAGGTGGCTGATGATCGTCGCCGTGACGGCCGCGCTTCCGGTGATGGTGCCGGACGTGCCGCCGACCGTGCCGAAGTTGACGGTCACTCCGGCGTTCGCGCCGATGGGCGCGGGACTGTGTATGTGCGAGAGCGTCTGCGCGCTCGAAAGATTCGTGAACGTGATCGTAAAGGTGATCGTCATCGTCGACTCGTTGAGGACGATGCGGCCGTAGCCTGTGCCGTTCGTGCCGCTGGCCGGAACTTCCTGCGCGGCGTTGAGATAGACCGTGAACGTCTCTGCTCTGGCCGTGCACGCGAGCACGCAGAGAGCAATGATGGCGAGTGCCGGACTAAGAAATCTTTTCATGGCGGATGTCTCCTTGAAAGCGCTGCTGAAACAGCTACGCGCGTCGGCGGTAGCAAATTAGAGGAGATTGATGGGGCGAGCTCTGTCGCTATTTCTCACGCGACAGAGCGAAATTCTTTTCAGCTATCCGGAAACATGCAGACAGTAAACCCGCTCGATTCAACCTGTCAATGATGAAGTCTAAGGCACGTAAGCGGACGGGACCGGGAGGTCGCCGCTCGCGCCGAAGGGCTGCGCGAGGAGCGAGCCGCTTGCGCTGCGCAGGATGTACCAGGTCCCGGTCGCGGGACGAAAGACCGCGAGATCCATGCTCCCGTCGCCGTCGTAATCGCCGGGCGCTGGCGCGTCTGCGCTCGTGCCCCACGCCTGCGCGCGGAAGAAGTTGTTCGAGCTCTGCTGGATGTACCAGCCGCCGCCGTTGGGGCGAAAGACTGCGAGATCAGTCTTACCGTCGCCGTCGTAATCTCCCGGCACGGCGCGGTCGCCGCTGATGCCGAAGGACTGCGCCTTAAAGCTGTTGTCGGAGCTTTGGAGCACGAACCACTGTGCGCTGCTGCCCGGCCGGTAGACAGCGAAGTCCGTGCGCCCGTCCCGGTCGTAATCGCCCGCGACGGGCTGGTCCGTGCTCGCGCCGAACTGCGCCGAGAGCAGCGCGCCGTTCGAGCTTTCGAGCACGTACCAGGTGCCGGTTGAAGGTCGAAAGACGCAGATGTCAACCGCGCCGTCCGCGTCGTAATCGCCGGGCGCAGGCAGGTCTTCGCTCACGCCCCAGAGCACCGCGCGCAGCGTTCCCGTCTGGCTCTGAAGGATGTACCAGTATCCGGTCGAGGGACGATAGACAGCAATGTCCGCTTTACCGTCGCCGTCGTAATCTCCGTTCGCCAGCTTGTCCGTGCTCGTGCCCCACGCCTGCGCGCGAAAACCGTTGTTCGTGCTCTGCTGGATGTACCAAGCGCCGTCGGCAGGTCTGTAGACGGCGACCTCCGTTCTTCCATCACCGTCAAAGTCCGTCAGGTTCGGCCGCATGCCGCGCGGCGGAAGGACTGCGCGCACGGGCCCCCAGTTGTTGTTCGCATCACGCGCGCGGACGTAGATGAGCTGCGAGCTTTGGACCGGCCCGGCGACTGCGACTGCGACTTCGGTCGGACTGTCAAAGCTTCCGTCGAGCGCCGTCATCGGCTGCGGCGTGCCGCCGCGCCAGGGCGGAGTGCCGACGTAATATTCCGCCGCCGTGATGTTCTGTCCGCCGTTGCGCTGCTCGTCGAACTGCGCGCGGAGAGCGAAGAGGTTCGGCACGGGCCACGCGGCCCAGGCCGCGAGGGCTTCGGGCGTCGGCCCCTGCGCGAGCAGGTAGGGCGTGCGCGCCAGCTTCGCAGCATAGAGAAACGCGGGCAGGTTGCGCGGCCAGAAAGAACCGTTCGTGCCGCCGTCGAGACAACTCAAGGCAGGCATGAAGCCGCCGCAGAGGCCGGACGACGTGCCGATCTCGAAAGTAAAGCTGGCGATGCCCAGCTCGCCGTAAGCGTGATCGCGGCTCCCGCCCGAAGAGGGATAAAGCTCTATCGCCTGCACCGGCATGAGGCCATTATACGAAGCGAGCTTGGTTCCCATCATCTGCAACTCAGGCCCGTTCGGCGGCACGGTCGAGGTGTGCGCCCAGGGCCACATCACGAGCCCCGCGTTGGCGTGTATGTCCACGAAGACGCCGGTCGTGTTGGGCGGCGCGGGGTCTGTGTCGAGCGGCCCGCGCTGGTCTGCGAAGAGAGATGATTCGAGCGCGATGAGGGCCGCCGTCTCCGGCTCTGAAGCAGCGGACGGCCCCGGATAGGTCTCGCCGCACCTGGGCTCGGAAGGCGTGTTGACCGTGCCCCACTTGAAAGTGAAGTTGCGGTTCAGATCGACGCCGTACTGATTGGTCGTGGTCGGCGGCGTCGAGCAGCCTCCGCCGTAAGTCGTGTTGGTGTTCTTGCGTTGAAACAAACCCTGCTCGGCCAGTCTTCTGCCGTCCGGGTTGGAGACGGGGACAATGACGATCAGGTGCTCGTCGAGCAGCCACGTCGCATCGCCGTCCGCGCCGTAGTTGTTGAGCAGGTATTCGATGAGACGCAAAGCCAGCTCGGAGGTCACCAGCTCGCGCGGGTGGATCGAAGCGTTGATCAGAATGGTCGGCTTAGGCCCGTTGATCTGGCGATTGGTGAGCCTGACCGCGAAGAGGTCGTGACCCGCCGTGCCGCCGCTGTGAATCTTCTCCCAACTGGAGCCGTAGGTGACGACTTCCGCCAGGTTCGGATAACGCGCGGCGAGCTCGTCCACGAACGAGCGCATCTCCGGCACCGTGCGATAGCCGCCCATGAAACTGTCCGCGCTCTGCTCGCGCAACAGCTGCGTCCGGCTCTCATCAATCTCGACCCGCCAGCCCGCGCTGCTTAGCTTCTCATACTCTGCGCGCGTCAAGAGCGCGAAGAGGTCATCGTCCTCGCGCTGCTCCAACAGGTCGAGCCCCAGCCCGACGAGCCGCTTCAACTCTTCATCACTTCTGACGCTGATGCGCGCGACAAAGGGCTGCTCCGGCTCCGGCTGCTTCTGCGCACGCGCAGGCGACTGCATCAATGTCGAGAGCAAAACTGTCAAACATGCTCCGACCAGCAGCGTGGCGAAAAGAATTGGCGCGCGCTTCATGGCGTTAGCAATATCAGAACCCGTACCAAATTGAAAGGCTTTCAACAACAGGCTTCCCGCAAAGGCGCTGGTCACGCAAAGAAAGACGTGCCTGCTTTCCTTTGCGTCACCAGCGCCTTTGCGTGAAACTATTTCTTGGATAATATACAGAAGATGCAAACACAGCCCCCCGCCGCCGCACAGGAAAAGATTCATCGTTACCCTTGCCCGGCTTGCGGAGCCAATCTCCTGTACGAGCCTAAGGACGGCTTTCTGGCCTGCCCTTACTGCGGCCATCAGGAGCGGATTCCGCAGACCGCAGAGCAGATCGAAGAGCGTTCCTACGAGCAGTACCTGCACGTTCGCCCCGGACAGCTCGAACAGCTGGCGCAGGGCGCGCTCGAAGTGCAGTGCCAGAGCTGCGGCGCGTTGGTCACGTTCACGCCGCCGGAGGTCGCGCGCCAGTGCGACTTCTGCGGCGCGCAGATCGTCGCGCAGCCGAAAGCAGCCGACCCGATCCTGGCCCCGGAAGGAGTCCTGCCCTTTCGCATCACGCAGCAGCAGGCGAGCGCCTCGCTCCGCCAGTGGCTCTCTTCGCGCTGGTTCGCGCCGAACGCGCTCAAACATTTCGCGCAGCCGGACGCCATCCACGGCATCTACATTCCCTTCTGGACTTACGACACGAACACGCAGAGCTACTACACAGGCGAGCGCGGCGAGCACTACTACGTGACGGAGACTTACACCGACAGGGATTCACAGGGCAACAGCGTGCAGCGCACGCGGCAGGTGCGACACACGCGCTGGTACGATGCTTCGGGCACAGTCACGCGCTGGTTCGACGACATACTGGTTCCGGCCACGGCCTCGCTCCCGCAGAATCGTCTCGAAGCTCTGGAGCCCTGGGACCTGGCGGAGTTGAAGCCATACGATCCGGCCTTCCTTTCCGGCTACAAGGCGCAGCGTTACCAGGTTGACCTCGC
>JAFBAJ010000355.1 GCA_019247865.1 Acidobacteriota bacterium | reverse complement strand
AGCTCCCAGGAACTGAAAACCGCGTCTGTGATCGTCTCCATCGTTTCACCTCTCGGCGGCTACGGCAGCTCTCCTCAGCCCGTCGTCATCCAGAGGCTGACCTTATCAAGCAGCATGAAAAGATAGAGCAGCGGCAGATAGATCACCGACGCGTGAAGGAGACGTTTCGCCGCGAGCTTCGAGCGTGACAACGCGGCCTGATGAGCGAAGTAGTAAAACGAGAGGCCGACAATTAACGCCGCAAAGAAATAGAAGTCGCCGGTCCGGGCAAATAATTTCAGCGAGAGGCTGGCGATGATTAACAGTTGAGTCGAGATTGCAATTAGCCGAAATGTAGTCTTTCCGTCTTCCTCGTCTACCGCTGGGAGCATGAGCATCCCGGCCCGCGCATAGTCTTCGCGGTAGAGCCAGCCGATGGCATAGAAGTGCGGGAACTGCCAGAGGAAAAGAATGGCGTAGAGCACCCACGCTTCGGGCGCGAGACTGTTTCTCGCGGCGGCCCAGCCGATCAGGATGGGCGCAGCGCCTGGGAATGCGCCGAAGAGTGTGCAGAGCGGCGTCCTCTTTTTGAGGGGCGTGTAGACGAATAGATAGCCGACGAGAGTGAAGAGCCCCAGCACGGCGGTCAACGCGTTGAGCTGTAGAAACAGATAGAGCATCCCGCACGCCGAGAGCGTCAGTCCGAAGAAGAGCGCCGCGCCGGCCGTCAAATCTCCGGTTGGCAGGGGGCGTCTTGATGTGCGCCGCATGTGGCCGTCCGGCCTGCGCTCCAGATACTGATTGAGGGCGGAAGCGCCTGCCCCCAGCAGCCCCGTTCCCAAAACGCAATTCAGGAGGACGATCACTCGCCACGAGTCCGAAGCCATCAGGCAGCCTACGCCCGCCGAGATCATGACCATCAGTGTGATCTCCGGCTTCGCCAGAATAAGGAGAGCTTTGAGGCCGCGAGTCAGCATCTTCAATTCGACAGACGAGGGCAGGAGACGCCGCGAGTGTGCCTCCGCTTCAAGCTCAACCCGGCCGAGCGCCAGCTCCGGCACAACCTCGCAGACAACGCTTGACTTGAAGATTTCTTTGCTTGCGCTCATAAGGTCACCGCTCGGCCATCTCTGTTTGTGCTTTCACGCTCTGTTGGGACTGTTCCGCCCGTTGTGCGGACTGGGTCGCGTCGCGCGCGGGCGATTCTGTCGGCTCGTGCAGCGTACGCATGAAGGCGACGAGCGCGGCGACCTCCGACGGGTTCAGGTTCTTGCCGTAAGCAGGCATGTTGCCGCTGCCTTGAATCACCTGGCGCACGAGTTGGTCGGCAGTAAAGCGGGTGGCGACACCGTCGAGCGCAGGCCCGCGCAAGCCTCCCTCACGGCCTATGCTGTGGCAGTTGATACATTGCTTGGCGTGGAAGACCACCGCGCCCTGGCGTTCGAGCGGCGAGCTTCCTTCGAGGTACTTGACCGGTGTCGGGGCGCTCGTCCAGGCTTCCATCTTGGGCGACCAGGGCGCGAACGTGCCGAGGTAGTTGAATGCGCCCAGGATGGTGAAGATGAGAATCACGCTCAAGACTGCGACGGGACGGCGGCGCGGACTCTTTTCGCCCGTGTTGGAGATGAAAGGCACGGCAAAAAGAATGGCGATGACGACGATGGGGACGACCAGGATGAGTACCGTCTCCAGGTAGTCCGGCAGCAGTGAGAGCACTGCGTAGAGCCAGAGGAAGAAGAAATCCGGCTTTGGCGCGGTGTTGATCTGAGTGGGGTCCGGGATGCCGTGCGGACCTTCCGGGCCGAAGTAGGCGGCACAGAAGACTATGCCCAGCGTGACGATGGCGCTGAAGATCAGGTCTTTGCTGATCGCTTTCGGGAAGAAGGGCACGCCCTCTTTTTTTATTCCGGCCTCGTACTCTTCCTCGTAACTCTCTTTCTCGACCGGCTTGCCGGGAACCGGATACTCGTTGATCCCTTTCGTGAGCACCAGCCTGAGATGCAGGCTGACGATAGCGATAATGGTTCCGGGGATGACGAAGACGTGCAGCGTGAAGAAGCGCGACAGCGTCTCGCCCGCGATGATCGGCCCGCCGAGCATCATATGGACGATGGCTGGCCCCATCAAAGGCACGCGCCCCGCCATTGCTGCCCCGATGCCTAAACCCCAGTAGGCATCCTGATCGAAACGCAGGACCTGTCCCGTGAAAGCCATGCCGAGCGTCGCGAGCAGGAGCACGACGCCGGAAATCCATGTCATCTCGCGTGGATATTTGAAAGCGCCGAAGAGGAAGACCTGCGCCATGTGGAGGGCCATAATCGCCACCATA
>JAFBAJ010000170.1 GCA_019247865.1 Acidobacteriota bacterium | reverse complement strand
ATCGACGGCTCGGCCGCTTTGGTCGACGGTCGTCTCTATTTCGGCTGCGAGGACGGATACTTCTATTGCCTCAATTTCGCGGACGGCTCCTTCGTCTACAAAACGCAGGTCGGCTCAATCGAAGGCAGTTGCACCATCGTTGACGGTCGCGCTTACTTCGGCAGCGAGCAGGGCAACCTCTACTGCCTCAACCTGGCGGACGGCAGCATCATCTGGAAAGCGGTCATCGGCGGCGATTCGGATTCGACGCCGGCGGTCGTCAATGGCCTGGTGTACACGGCGGCCGAAGACGGCTACGTGCGCTGCTACAGGCAGGCGGACGGCGAGCCGGTCTGGAAGTTCAAGTCCCTCGGCGGCGGCATCGAGAGCAAGGGCGCGGGCGGCTTCTGGGCGAGCCCGATCATCTCCAACGGCCGCCTCTACATCGGCTCCGACGACGGACACCTCTATTGCCTGAGCGCCGACAAGGGCGAGAAGCTCTGGGACTACAGAGCGCGCGCAGCCATCTGGGGCACCTCGCCCGTCGTCGACGGCCACGTCATCTTCGGCGACAAAGCCGGCTGGATGCACTCGCTCTCAGCCGAAGACGGCAAACCCGCCTGGGAACTCAAAATCGGCGACAACATCAACTCCACCCCCGCCATCCTCGACGGCCGCATCTACATCGGCGCGTTCAACGGCAAGCTGTATTGTCTGGGAAAGAAGGACTGATTGAAAGCAATTAAGTAAGAGTCATGGAGAGTTTATCGAGTCTTACTGGATTGATATTCAGTGGAGGGCTGAAATGAGTAAAATGCTAACAATTTCAGATGAGCTTTACGCTCGACTGGAGAAAGAAGCGCAGGCGCGGGGGCTCAGCATCGAGCGTCTGATTGAAGAATGGGAGCAGATCGAGGCACAGCTTATTCTACGCAGAGGTGTTGTGCAGGAGGTTGATACTCTACGCGAGAAACTCTTTTCCAAGTATGGCGAGATGCCAGATAGCACAGAGTTGATCATTGAAGACCGTGTGCGCTAATGGACTATTTGGTTGTAGATAGTAGTGTCGCCATAAAATGGTTCGTGGTCGAGCCATATTCAACAGAAGCTCGACGAATTCTCGATGCTTATCAGAATGGAACCATCTCTTTCATTGCACCGGATTTAATCAACGCTGAATTCGGCAATATTATCTGGAAGAAAAAAACTTTTCAGGGATTAGCGGTCTCTGATGCTAAGGACATTCTGGATAAGTTTCGCCAGTTACAGATTGCTTTTATGCCGTCGGCACAACTGCTTGAAGATGCACTCGACATAGCGGTCAGACATCATAGAACAGTTTATGATGCACTTTATTTAGCATTGAGTATTCGTGAAAATTGCCAATGCGTGACAGCAGATGAAAAGCTGGTGAATGCCGTAAGCGCGCATTTCCCGAATCTCATCTGGTTGGCTAATTGGCCGTGAGTTTATGATTTACCTGATCGACAACACGATTGACGGGCAGGGGGCGAGCCCGCGCGAGATTCTGGATGCGTTGGGGCGTGTGCGCCCGGAGGCGTTGGTGTTGATGGAGCCGTTTCATGCCGTCTCGTTGGCGCGGGTCGAAGAGCTTGGGCCGACGCATATTATTCTGAGCGGGCAGAGCCATCCGTGGGACAGTTACCGGCCGGAACAGCTGGCGGGCGTGTATGATGTCATACGCGAGGCGCAGCAGCCGCTCCTCGGCGTGTGCGGCGGGCATCAGCAGATCGCGCTGGCGTGCGGCGCGCGTGTGGATGTGATGAAGCGTTTGGGGCCGGGCACGGGTTACGAGAACTGCCTGCGCGAGCGCGGCTTCTTTCCCATCGAGACGGACGGCGAAGGGCTCTTCAAAGGGCTGAAGCGCAGCCTGACCGTCTGGCATTCGCACTTCGACGAGGTCAAGGAGCTGCCCGAAAATTTCAGGCTCACGGCCTCGAACGAGACCTGCCGCATTCAGGCCATGCAGCACACGACGCGTCCGGTCTACGGCGTGCAGTTTCACCCGGAGCTGTTCGATGCAGAGCACACGGACGGCCGCCTCGTGGTGGAGAATTTTCTGGCCCTGTAAGAAAGAGGAGCAAGACGCATCATGGCTACCTACACGCCGCCGCCCTACTTCCCGCAGAACTCGCTCGCGCCGCCGGACAAGAACCGGTACCGGAAATTCAAGCTCCTCATGGCGGGCGTCGTGCTGCTGCTCCTGCTCCTGCTCGGCGGCGCGCTCGTCGGGGCGGTCTATCTTTTCAAGTGGCTCTTCTAAAGAGTCCCAGGTCTCAAGTCCCAAGACCCAAGTCAAAGACAGGTTGCTTTTGACTTGGGACTTGAGACCTGGGACCTGGGACTTTTTAGACTTTCTTCCAGACAATCGAATAGCGCCAGAGCAGGTGCTTTCTGACCTTTGCTCCGGGCAGCAGCTCCTCACAAATATTTCTGACTTGAGAGAGTGTGAGATAGGAATCTGTGCGGCCGTGTTCGTCCCATGCCTCGCGGACGGCTCGCGGCGGGAGCAGGCGTCCGGTCTGAAGCAGCCTGAGGCTCAGGCTGACGGGCATCGCGACGAGGCTCGTCAGAGCGTCAACCGCCCCTTCGTTTTCAAAGAGGTCGAGGACGAGCAGCGTGCCGCCTTGCCGCAGCGCGCGCGACATCTTCGACAGCATCCCTTTCATCTCCAGGTGATGAAGCGTCGCAACCGAGGCGACGCAGTCGAAGCTCTCCACAGGGAAATCCCACAGGGTCGCGTCCGCGCATTGAAACTCGATGTTCGGGTAATCGCTCGCGCGCCGCCGTGCGAGTTGGATCATGTTGGGCGAGAAGTCTAAGGCCAGCACACGCTTTGCGCGGCGTGCCAGCAGACGCGAGAAATCGCCCGTGCCGCAGCCGATCTCCAGCGCGTCCGCGCAAGCGTGCGGCAGTTGGCGCAGGAGATAGTTGAGATAGTAATCGTTATGGCTCGATTCGCTGGAGAGCAAAGCGATGCGGTCAAAGTCTGCTTTCACCTTTTGCGTTGCTTCGTCCATCGGATCGCTCATTCGGGCGCGAGCCACAGCGCTGCGTTGCGGACGTAGGCTTTGATGTCTTCGAGCGCATGCGGCTCTTTCCGGTAGCCGTCTCCCGGCGGCTCTTCGAGGAAACTCGGACAGCCCTGATCCGTGTCCCAGTTGTAATCCACCAGATGATGAAAGCTCGATTCGGCGATGGCGCGTCCGAGCGTGTGGCCGTGCGAGTCACCTGTGCGCTCGAAGGCGACGACGAGATTAAAGTCGCGTCCGGTCGTCTGGCTCCTGCCCGTCGCGATGACGCGCGCGCTCTCTTCGCCGGACGGGACTCCGACCGCGCCCTCGTGCGGGTGCGCCGGGAACAGCTCGATCACTCCGTTCGATGAGTCCGGGTTGCGCAGCAGCTCGTGCACAGGCTCGCAGACCGCGATGCGCTGGTAATCGCCATTGCTGCCCGAATGATAGTTCGGCCACAGAATGCTCTTCGTCACGTTGTCGTCGATCTGTTGGCGCGACTCGTCCGGCTCCGGGTTCTTGGTGTGAAAGAAGTGCGCGCGGCCGATGCCGCCGAGCGTGCAGAGCGAGGAGCCCAAATCCTGATGGTCGCGCGTCGAGAAGATGCCGCCCCCGCGCTGCCTGAAACGCGTCACGCCCGCGCAGTCCTCCGGCGTCATCCCTTCGCCTGTGTCCACGGCGAAGAGCCACAGCTCATCAAAATCCGTCTCGTCGAGCCTGCTCAGGACGAGATCGTTGCCCGCCTCGTCACGCTCTATGTCGCGCGCAGCGACTTCGCAGAGCGGCTCGCCCGCTTCATCCTTCAGCGACGAGAGATGTTCACGCAGCAGTGAGAAGCGCCCGATGTGCCAGTCGTCTGCGGTCGGCTGGATAGTGGTCTGGAGCAGAATGTGAATCGGTCTTTTCATGTGCAGCACTGTACTCGCGTCGTGTCTTTTGGTCAAAAGATATGCTGAAAAAGAGTCATTTTTTGTGT
Organism: Acidobacteriota bacterium; assembly: GCA_019247865.1. Lineage (GTDB taxonomy): Bacteria > Acidobacteriota > Blastocatellia > Pyrinomonadales > Pyrinomonadaceae > JACMLC01. Next base: position 109 of record JAFBAJ010000170.1, on the reverse strand, counting down.
ACTCGTGGTGGTCAAGTTGACCTTCGCAGCTCAGGCGTTAAACGCGCTAAGTGAAAGATATGAAAAGCATTAGCGGCCGGTGTCCCGCTTCTTTACAGCTCCTTTTTTA
>JAFBAJ010000143.1 GCA_019247865.1 Acidobacteriota bacterium | reverse complement strand
CGACGACCCTGACCTGATGATGCAACGCACCGGTCTGGCGAGTCAGCGCCAGGAGGTCTTCCTGCGTGAGCGCGAGTCCGACCGGCGCGCCTTCCCGCAGCTTCCATATTTCGAGCGTCTCCGTCAGCTTAAACTGAGCGGTCGCCGGGTCTTTGATGCCGGCGTCGGCGGCGGAGTCGAAAGCCGGCGACTCAAAATCGGCGGCGATTCGATCACCGATTTGGCGCGCGACGCTGAGCAGAGTTTCCTCTGGTAGTTGCCTTAGATCAGCCATAATATTCAAGCCCTTCTGAATTCCGTCCAGGTGTTTTCCCATCTGCCGGTGTTGTTCGGACCATAGTTACTGACCAGACTCTCGTAGCGGATATCGCCCGAGTTGTAGAAGGGGTCGTTGACCGTTACGAATCGTCGCGCACCGGCCTCTCTCCATCCGCTGATGACGATGAGGTGCCCGTTCCCGCTGGCCCACTTTATCCCGGCGACGATCGGGCGCGGGATTGCGCCGCTGATCTGCTCTTTGATCTCGTCGAAAGAGAGCGCAGAGGGAAAGCGATTGCCGGCAAGTCCGGCGGTCGCGAAAGCCTGATCTACTCCTTCGACGCTGAGCCCCACATTACAGCCGGGCCCGAAGGGATTACAGCAGTCCCTCTTCAGATGGTCGCCGGCGACAGTACATTCATCGCGCGCTACCCCAAAGAAGCGCAAGACCATCTCCGCACAGGCCGCCCAGCACCACAGCTCCTCAGCCTGATGCACCGGGCGCACGTCAATCCGTGCGCTCTGCTCGCCCGGAATGAACGGTATGTTAGTCGGAAGAACAAGCAGCTCCTCCGGAAGAGCAAGCCGCGCAGACCTGAGTCCGCTTAGCAGCTCGGGGGCCGTAAAACGAGCGACGGGGATATTGACACCATCTTTAATGCGAAGAGGCATAAGGCGAGACTCCTGATATGCTGGATATCACTCGTGAGAGCGAGGAGAAGACCGCCGCAATTTTTGGCACTGCGATTCTACGGCAAAACACTTATTAGTCAATGAATTTCCCTGACCGCCGTGTCGCCTTCTCCGTCCTCTGAAAGTCGATCATTGACATCGATAATTCCGGTTTACACAAATAAGTGCTCATTCCGCAGAAAACATTTCGCGCCTCCTTTTGAGCCCTGCCGCAAGCGACGAGGGAAGACACAGTAGGGCTTTACTTTTTGATCTCATCAGCCGTGGTATCGTCCGTAGTCTCAAACACCAGGCCGACTCGCAAAGCTTCAAACAAACCGGTACACATTTTAGGAGAATTGGAACAGGAAGAGAGCGAGAGCTGTTTGAGCCCACCGAAACGGCAACTTAGTGGCTTTATCTATCTGAAACTTACATGCCGGAAGGGAAGGTATCAGGAGTCTTCTAACTGGCTGGCTTGCCAATCAAGATTCAAGTTGAGTCGGCGGGTAGCCTTCGCTGCGACACGGCCGAGAACCCCGACGTAGGTTGGAAAGGAGAGTGGCACCTGGGCCAGTTCGTCTACGCGCATGCGGGCAGAGATGGCTATCGCCGCCGCCTGTGTGATTTCGACCGCACGCTCTCCGACGACGTGGCAGCCCAGGATCTGGCGCGTCCGGCGGTCTGCAATGAGCTTACAAAAACCGTTTGTCCGGCCGTCAATGATCGTGCGGGTCGTCGAGTCGAAGCGGATGGTGGCTACCACGACCTCTCGGTTGGCGCGCGCCTGCGCCTCTGTCATGCCCACCTGCGCGTACTCCGGGTCGGTGAAACTGCCGATCGGCGCGACCTCATCGAGGGACTTCATCGTCGCACCCCGGACCGCGTTGGTGGCCGCGACGAAGCCTTCCTGAATCGCCTGCGGAACCAGCATCAGCCGCCCGATCACGTCACCGGCGGCGAAGACGTGCGGCGCGGAGGTGTTTAGAAATTCGTCAACCCGAATAAAGCCTCTGGCGTCGGTCTCTATGCCCGCCTGTGCGAGCTGTAGTCCGCCGGTATTCGCCACCCAACCGATGGTCGTCACGGCCAGGGCCGCTTCGACGCTTTCCCGCCGTCCCTCTTTGGTAAGGAACATACGCACGCCCGAAGAGGTCTGCTCGAAAGACTCTATACAACCGAAGTCTTCCCTGACCACGATGCCGGATTCGCGCAAAGCTTCGGCGACGGCCGCAGACACCTCTTCATCCTCGGTCGGCAGAATACGCTGGCCCGCGTGAAAGAGTTGGATGCCTGAGCCTAAGGCGTTGAAGATAGAGGCGACCTGGACGCCTGTGGCTCCCCCGCCGATCACGATCATCGAAGGCGGCACGGAACTGAGCCCCCACGCATCGCTGTGCGTGGCGGTGAGCTCGGAGCCGGGGACGGAGAGTTTGCGGCTCGTGCCCCCGGTGCAGATCACGATCTTGTCTGCGCGCAGGCGCAGCCCGCTCTCTGTCTCAACCGTGTGCTGGTCAGCGAAGCGTGCGGCTCCGCACTCTTCATTAACGACCACGCCGAGAGAGTCTATCTGCTCGCGGAAGGTGGAATGCGCGCGCACGTCACTGACAACCTCCTGCACGCGCGCGAGCAGTTGCGTGTAATCAAGCTGCGGCTCGCCGACGACTATGCCGTACCGGCCGAGCTGGCGTGCGTCTCTCATCAGCCGTGCAGCGTGGGCCAGCGTGCGTACCGGAACCGGGCCGTCATTGGCAGCCATGCCGCCAAACCCATCACGAGTCACGAGCACAGTCTTCGCGCCCAGGTCCGCGGCGCGCAGCGCCGCCACCACACCGGCCGGGCCGCCACCGATGACCAGAACGTCTATCATCCTTCTCCTCTGAGATGCAGTGCTGGTTTACTCGCCCTTGACCGCAAGGCTTTCGCCGTTGCGCTGACGCCGCCGCCGCGCAATGCGGTTGACCGGGCCGCGAATCAACAGGTACGGCACGAGGGCCAGGATGATGGCGACGATGACCACCTCTCCCGGATAAACCCATCGCTGGACGATCCACTGGTAGATGACATCCATGATGACGGCTAAGACGAAGACTCTGCCGACCGCCTTCCACCCCTCGCGCAGCAGGTCCGGCCGGTGCAAACGGTTCGTCAGCACGGCCCAGAAGTAGGGCGGCCGACCTTCACGAGCATCCTTCAGCCCGGCGCGCAAAGCCAGGAGCGCCGCCATCGTCGGCTGAAGAATGAGCCGAAAAGTCATCGGCCCGCCTACACGGTCGCCAATGTTCATCAGCGCACGGACAAGAAAGTCCCTCATCGCTTCTCCTTAGCTATGCTTAGAATTTGATGGAGCCCGAAATCTGAACCGAGTAACCCTCAAACGTAGACCTGTTCGAAAATTCCTTGAAATACTTGAACCCCAGGCTCAACTTACGCGATGGCAAGCTCACGTTCGACGCGAAGCCCAGCGCGTTGACCTTGTAGTGTGCCTTCGCCTGCTCAGGGGTGATGGCCGGCCCGCTCTTATCCGTCGTCTGCCACTGGCCGTAGCCCACGACACCAACTTGCAGTCCCCATTCGGACCGCAGCGGCAGGCTTTGCATCAACGAATAATCCAGATTCAAAGTCTGACCGGGACGAATCCCGGTGCCTTGCTGTGTGGTGTGGAACTCGTACATCTGAAAAGCAGAGATGGAGGTTGATTTGTTCCTGTTCAGATAGATCGTTTGTCCCGAAGAGAGCGCGTGAGTCCAATACCCGGAGCCGACGTTGTCGTTCCGCTCCGCCTTGAACTGCCCGGTCGGCGCAAGGAATCCGTAAACCGCACGGATGGCTACGCCCTTCTTCAGCCAACCCAGGATGAAGGGTTGATAATAGGAGTCTGCGAAGCCGCTCCCGCCGCTGATGTGCCCGGTGACATCTGAGGTCAGTGCATTGTTGGCGACCGGCAAGGTCGCCAACATCGAAAACCTGGCCCCGCCTAAGATCGTCTTCCTGCTCACCCAGACGAAAGAGTTCAGGTCCATGATGACGGAGTTATTGCCCGTGGCTGACAGCTCGCCATTCGGGCCTCTCAGTTTATCGCGCGAATAGATCGCCAGCAGGTTCGAGTACATAAACCCCGGTTCGGGGGTGACTCCGGAATTGGTGGCGCTCATTCCGAGCGGGTACACGCCTCTGACCTGCGCCTGCACCTGACCTAAGCCGATGAGCGATAACAGGAGCAGACGGAGCGCAACCGGCATGATCGATTCAAGCAATGTAGCCTTGTTCCTCATAAGACCCCGGCCGCGTCGCGGAAACACTCTCCACTAATTTGGGTAGTGTCCTGATCTGGCTTTCTCTGCGTCATCCCTGCGGCTTCTCTGCGTCTCTGCGGTGAGCGCCCTGTACGTCAGCTTCACCGCCGCAGGCGCAGAGTTCGCGCAGAGAGATGACGCAGAGAATTGAATTTGGGACACTACTTAAGTTTGCAGGTCGGAGAGCCAGCGGAGCGCACGCAGGCCGGGCATAAAGCAGTACTCGCCGCCGCGCGTGACGACAAAGTGCGGGATGCCCTGTAGACGCCTGCGAACCGGCCTGCGCGGCACTGTAAAGCTGCCTGCCTCTCCGTTTGAGCCCGTGATCGGGTCTTTATCGGCTCCGCCCCCGAAGAAGATTCCGTCGTTGATCCACTGAGATTGAACGAACTCAAACTGGCGGCCCAGGTGTGCTCCAACGAACGCGAACATCAGACCTCGCTCCACGCCGTCGTCCTCCAGGACGCCGTCCGGGAGCGGCGGCCCGTAAGCAGTTCCGCGTCGGATCATTCGGTGGATACGCGTCACGCCTGCGATCTCTGCGTCGCGCGGGTTCGTGCGCCGTATGTGCGAGCCACACGGAGTTTTGAATCCCATCGGGTCGTCTTCATGGTAAAGAAAATCGTTGTTGCGTCGCGGGTCGGAGCCCAGCTCCGGGTTGTCGTGGAAGGGGCAGAGGGCCAGCGGCGCGCCGCTGCGCCAGCGCCCCATCATCTTTGCCGCCATCAACTCCTCATCCTCCGGGCCGGTCGAGTTTGTCTTGAGGTAGCTGCGGAACTCTGCCACGCGCTGCTCCAGCTTGCGAAAGACGACGTAGGTTCCGTTGCGCCCCAGAACCTCCGGCTCTGTCTTCTGAACGCCGCCCAGCTCGTCCGGATAACCGAGCACGAACTCCCCGGCCCTGAGCGGTTGCTCGCCCGGATTACTTCCGGGAATCCCGCTCCCTTCGATTGCCGGATGACTGATGCCGTCCCTGTATCCGAACGGCTCCGTTTCCGAAGGCAGGGCATGGCAGTTCTGTCGCCAGATGGCTTCGATCCCGGTCATCTCGCGGTAAGCCTTGCGGGCAGGCTCAAGCGCAGCCTCCAGACGCCCCTCGTCCGGCGAGACGGCCACGATGATGACGTGCACATCCTTTGTCCCAAGCGGCGTCTCCCAGTTTTCGGGCGCGCTCTCGCCTGTGTCGCCCAGCTCTTTCGCCCTCGCGGCCATCCCCTGACGGAATTCCCAGGCGAAGCTGTCGAGCGAATGCTGAGGCACGCCGAGCGCCTTGAGACCCTGATAGGTGAGTGCGACGCTCACCCAGGTGTCTGCCAGGGGGCTGGTCGGGTTGTCTGCGGAGGTCACCGCGCGGCTGACCCGCCGCATCAACTCGCGTCCCGCTCGGGGCTCGTCAATGCGAAGCGCGATGTACGTCGCCACATAAGGAGCAGGCCGCGGCCTCAGAACTCCGCTTTGTATATCATCAAGCTCAAGCAAGGGCGTTCACCTCAGGTGGCGATATTCCGCCAGTAGTTGTGCAGGCTCTCGTCGGCACCGAACAACGTGCTGAAGACGGTCGAATCGGTAAAGAGCACATCGCCTGCGCGTGCACCCGTCGGGGGCATCCACAGACACATATTGAACTCAGTGTTTCCAGCTTCCGTGAAGGGATGAGGCTTTGACATATCGATGGGCTGTCTCGCCAGCACGCGGACCGCTTCGGATTCATCCGCGGTCACCGCGTAATGCGGCAGGTGCATGTGGAAATTGAAAGTCTCGACGCCCCGCAGCCATCCCTTTGTGTCGAGGTCCCTGTTGATTGACAGAGGAGCCAGCTTTTTCGTCTCCGGGTCGCGCAACGGGCGCAGGCCGTAACGGTTCTCGACGGGGATCCCGAGTCCCTGCATTAAAGATCTGGTGTAGAGCCCGAATCCCTGCTGGCGCGGCACCAGTGCATCGCCATGATGCCTGTATTCCATGTTACGCACGTCCGGGTCTTCGGAACCTCCTACGTCGTGGTGCGGGCCGAGAATCAGGCAGGTTCCTTCGCGCGCGAGAAACTGGCTCACAGCCTCTATCTCCGCCGCCGTCGCCTCCTGCCGCGTCACGTTATGGTCCAGCCCGAACACGAGCAGGGTGTCCGTGTCGGCCAGCACGCGTTCG
>JAFBAJ010000054.1 GCA_019247865.1 Acidobacteriota bacterium | reverse complement strand
GGATTCCTGCGCCCGCTGATGAATCGCATGGGAAGCGGCTGGGGAACTTTCCACGTCATCCCGATTGAGACCGGGCGCGGCTGCCCTTACGGCTGCGAGTTCTGCACCGTGACTGGCTTCTTCGGCGACTCGATTCGCTTTCGCACGAATGAGAGCGTCGTCAACGAGCTTCTGCGCCTCAAGGCGCGCGCGCGGCAGGAGCGCGGGCAGATCGCAGTCTTCTTCATCGACGACAATCTCGCCATCAACATCAAGCGCACGAAATCTCTGCTGCGGGACATCATCGCGGCCAAAGCGCAGTTGCCCTGGGTCGCACAGATCAGCGCGAACCTGCTGCGTGATGAAGAGCTGGTGGATCTGATCGCGGAATCGGGCGGCAAGTGGGTCTTTATCGGGATGGAATCCATTGACCCGGCGAACATGGCCGACGTGAACAAGAATTTCAGCAAGCCGGGCGAGTACGGCGTGGTGCTTGACCGTCTGGCGCGGCGCAACATCTATGCGATCACTTCCTTCATCTTCGGGATGGACAACGACACGACCGGCGTGGCCGAGCGCACGTTGCAGGAGATTCGCAACTGGCCTCCGGGCCTGCCCGTCTTCGGCCAGCTGACGCCCTTTCCGGCGACGCCGCTCTACGAACGGCTGGCGCAGAGCGGACGGCTCGCACGCCCCAAGCACTGGCTCGACTTCGCGCCCTTCGTGATGGCGCACGCGCCGCTCAAGATGACCATCGCGGAGGCGCGGGATGAGACGCTCCGGGCGTGGGCAGCATCGTACAGCCCGGAGCGGAACGCCGCCGCGCTGGAGTCGATCCGCGACCAATCCATCATCTATCGCATCAGCCATCTCGTCGCGCGCCTCTTCTTTCGCGGCATCTACTTTCCGCAGATCGGCAAGCGCGCGTGGCTCAAAGTGCTCTTTCAGAACCGTCGCGCGATCTACCAGCTCGGACGGGAAGGCGCGGGGACGTGGCGCGCCGCGCGCAGGCAGAAAGCCGGTGCGGAAATGATTACGCAACCGACCAGATGACGGCTGAAAGCGAAGGAGCATGATGAAGGCACTGCTGATTTACCCTGAATTCCCGGACACCTACTGGAGCTTCCGGCACGCGCTCCCGTTCGAGGGCAAGCGCGCGGCCTTTCCGCCGCTCGGACTGCTGACCGTCTCTGCGCTTCTGCCGCGCACGTGGGAGCGGCGGCTGGTCGATCTGAACGTGGGGCGGCTCAGGGCATCCGACATAGAGTGGGCCGACATCATCCTCGTGACGGCGATGCTGGTGCAGAAAGAGTCTTTGCAGGAGGTCGTCCGGCGCTGCAAGGAGCGCGGCAAGCTCGTCGTCATCGGCGGCCCGTATGTCACGACCAGCGCCGAGAGCATCCCCGAAGCAGACCATATCTTTCTCGGCGAAGCAGAAGAGACGCTGCCGCAGTTCGTGCGCGACCTTGAGCGCGGCGAGGCTCAAAGAATTTACCAGGCGACGACGCGACCGTCGCTCTCCATCACACCCGTGCCGGACTTCGGCCTCTGCGAGTTCAAACATTACAGCGCGATGAGCCTGCAATACTCGCGCGGCTGCCCTTTCAATTGCGAGTTCTGCGACATCATCGAAATCTACGGCCGCGTCCCGCGCACCAAGTCGAACGCGCAGGTGCTCGCAGAGCTCGACGCGCTGCACGACGCGGGCTGGCGCGGCACGGTCTTTATCGTGGACGACAACTTCATCGGCAACAAGAAGCAGGTCAGGCTCCTACTGCCCGCGCTGGCCGAGTGGCAGGAGCGGCATCAGCATCCGTTCGAGCTGCTGACGGAAGCGAGCCTCAATCTGGCAGACGACCTGGAGCTGCTCGATGAGATGCGCCGCGCAGGATTTCGCCGCGTCTTCCTCGGCATCGAGACGCCCGTCGCGGAGAGCCTCAAAGAGGCGCAGAAGAAACAGAACATGCACGGCGACATGCTCGATTCCGTCAAACGGATTCAGAGCTACGGCATGGAAGTGATGGCGGGATTCATCGTCGGCTTCGACACAGACCCCGAAGATATCTTCGAGCGGCAGATCAACTTTATCCGCGAGAGCGCCATTCCCTTAGCGATGGTCGGAATCCTGACGGCGCTGCCCGACACGCAGCTCTGGCGACGGCTCAAAGAGGAAGGACGATTGCTCGCCGAAAGCTCCGGCGAGAACACCAACTGCACGTTGAACTTCGTTCCCAAGATGGATGCCGCACAGCTCATCGCGGGCTATCAATCGATCATGCGCACCATTTACAACTCACGCGAATACTACCAGCGGACGCTCGAATGCCTGCGCCGCATCTCCGGCGACGGCCCCGCGCCGAACCACTACACACTCCTCAACGGTGCTTTGTCCATGGCACGCATCGCCCTCCGCCTCGGCATCCTCGACAGCGAACGCAGAGAGTTCTGGCGCTTCTTCCGCCGCGTCACCTCCGAACACCGCGAGAAATTCGCCGAATCCATGCGCCTCGCCGCCATGGGCTACCACTTCCGCAAATTAGCCGAAGCCTACGGCTAAATCACAGAAAATTTCATGAGCAGCGCGAAAGCTATGCGGGCAGGACATATCTTCGGCTATGACCCGAATCGCGCATGCCGCTCAGAATGTATATGGTTTAGGGTTCTCGGCGGGACGGCGATGTCGAATAGTCAGTCCGAATGTTGTGTCTTGAAAGGGTCGTTATAACTGTATTGTCCCGTTCGGTTTTATTCGGCACGATTCTTGAAAGTGATTTCACTTAACGCAAGGAAGATAAAGGGGCTAATTATAAAATTATTCAAGGGGTGATAATATAGAAAACTTCAGTAAAAAGTGTTGCTAAGGGAGTTATGTTCATGCGCCAATGTCCTCACTGCGGTAGAACCTATACAGACGATAGCCTACTTTTCTGCTTAGATGATGGCACCTCTTTGGCGAAAGTTTATGACCCACAAGCGACAGTTATTACACGTGACCCTGATGCTACTTTAGCTATATCGTCAGAGACTGTTACTTCACTAAAACCAAAACTATGGATGTTAAAGAAAGGAAACGAGCATCTCTTCTTTACGCTCGATAATTACGAGACGGTAATTGGACGAGACTTTGGAGATATTCGCTATCCTAAAGATGATGCCATATCAAGTATTCATGCTCGCATTGTTCGCCGTGAAAACGGCTACTTGATTTTTGACCATAATTCACGGAATGGAATATTCAAGAAGGTAAGGTGTGAAGCTGAATTGACTGAAGGAGATGTATTCTTCTTCGGGGGACAGCATTTCAAGGTAAACTGTACATCTACCGGCGACCTTGAGTTGCTTGGAATAGAGAAGGGCGAAGTTACTGATAAAAGCTTCAAACTAGAGAAGGAGCAGACGATAATTGGTCGGAGCTACGGTCACATTCGTTTTCCTGGCGCCCAAAGGATGTCACCGTCTCATGCTTGTATAGTTCAGCGCAAAGATAAGTTATTGCTCATAGATATAAGTACCAGTATGGGAATCATGAAAAAAAGTTTCTTAGAAGATGAGCTTAAAACTGGCGATATCTTATTGATCGGGCTTCAATTGATGAAGTTTGAGATATGAGTATCAGCGTTTGCAGCCCGCCAAATAAACGTGAGTTTTATATTACTTTTTGTTGGCAATGAAGGTTGAGCCCCTGACACACTATAGATAATCCTAGCCAGAAATTAGATGACATAAGAATGATATCGGACGACAAAGCTTAAACCTTCGGAAAGTGAATCCCTTACAATCGCATAATTAAGCAAATCCTCGCCTTCTCAAATTCCAGGCTTTTTACCATCTTAGCGACCAGTTCATGTGCCCATTTGCTGCGAAGATATGAGTAAAGGCACGCCTAAATCACATACCGCTTCTCACTCCGCTTTGATCTCCACCGTCTGCTCGCGTATGACGGGCGGGGGGGTGCGTGTCCATTGGGGGTGGCCGGAGGCTGTGGCGCGGAGGTGGGCGGGGCCGGGTTGGAAGCGTGCGAGCAAGTCCGGGGTGAGGGTGACGTTGAGGGTGGCTTGTTGAGTGCGTGGGTCGAAGAAGCCGTATTCGTTGGAGGGGACGCGTTGGGTGCCGATGGTCTCTGTGTGTTCGTTTTGAATTAATTCGAGCTTGAGGTCGACGTAGGTGCGGCCGGAGCTGACGACCGCCGTGCGGATGTTGGAGCCGCTGTGGAGGATGGCGGCGGGAACGTCCAGCTCCAGGCTCCTGACCTGAAAATAGGCGCGGTGGGCGGAGATGAGGCCGATGCAGAGAAAGGTTATCGCCACCAGCAGCAGAACTTTCTTGAGCACCACGAGCGGGAGAGGCTCTTTGACGGAAATGTTTTCGAACATCATTCTGGATAAAGTGCCTCCCGCTCAGGCGTAATGTTGACCACCTTGTGTCCGGCTTCGTTCAAATAGACACCCGGCGTCTCACAAAAGTTCCAGAGCTGTGTATATGAAGAACTGTGCCGCGATATGTTAAGCTAAATATATAACCGGATTCCGGACGACGCTGGAAAGATAAGTCGCCCTGTGCGGCGCTCCTCGCACAAACATCTGAGAAAGGGGATAGACATCCCGTGCCCATGCTTGAAATCAATCACATCCCGGCTCACATACTGACCCGGTTCGATGCTCATCAAATCGTCTTAATCACGACCGCACAACTGGAAGACAAGGTGCTCGGCACGACGACGTTCGACCCGCATCAGC
>JAFBAJ010000785.1 GCA_019247865.1 Acidobacteriota bacterium | reverse complement strand
CTGCGCGTCGCGGCCGTTGCCTCGGACTGGTCTGCCTGGGGAAGTGCGCTCGCCGCGATGGCCGAGAACTACAGCCGCGCCGGTGATGAAGCCAGGGCCGAAGGCCGCACGGCTTCGGCCGCAGAGCAGTGGCGCAGGGCCGTGGACTACTTTCACTTCGCGCAGGTGAAGCTGACCGACGAGGCGGAGAAGAGCGCGTGTCAGGCGCGCGTGCGGCTCAACTATGAGAAGCTGGCCGGGCTGCTCAGCCCGCGCGCCGTGCCTTTGCTCATTCCCTTCAAGGGAGCCTTCATGCGCGGCTATTTCAGAATGGCCGAGGCAGGTGCGCCCTGTGTCGTGCTGATCGGCGGGCTGGATTCTGCCAAAGAGGTCGAGCTTCATTACTTCGCCGAAGGCTTCCTCAAACGCGGCCTCTCGGTCTTCTATTTCGACGGGCCGGGGCAGGGCGAGTCGGTCGGGCAGCTCAACCTGGATGCACACTTTGAAGAGGCCGTGACGGTCGTGCTCGATTTTCTGAGCGACCACGTAAAGGTCGACGGCTTCGGCCTCTTCGGCGTGAGTTTCGGCGGATACCTGGCCTGTCGTTCCGCCGCCGCCGAGCCGCGAGTAAAAGCCTGTGTCAGTCTCGGAGGTTTTTTCGACTCGCGCATCCTGCAACGCCTGCCGCTCCCGGCCTTCGCCAACCTGCGCCGCGCCTTTGGCCTCAACGAGAACGAAGAGGTCGAGCGCATGGCTTCACAGATCACGCTGGAGCCGCTCCGCGGACGCATGGATCGCCCGCTCTTTATCATCCACGGGCGCGATGACCATCTGGTTGACGAGGCGCAGGTCGAAGCGATGTCCGCGTGGGCTGGCGGCCTCAACGAGGTCTGGATGATGGAGGGGGCGGAACACGTCTGCACGAATCGCTTTGGAGAATGTCTGCCCGTTCTGTGCGACTGGATGCGTGCGCAACTGACGATGGCGGTCGCGCCGCAACTCATCCCATCTGAAAGCGAGGGTCTCTCATGGCACGCCAATTCATAGACCTCAGTCTGACGCTCGAAGCGGGCGCGAGCGAGCGCGTTCCGCTCTCGATTCGCTACGTCGACCACCATTCGGGCGCGCAGCAGATGTCCGAAATCTTCGGTGTGCCGGCGGCAGAGCTGCCGGGCGGCGTCGGGTGGGCGGGCGAAGAGCTGACGCTCATCACACACGCCGGCACGCACATGGATGCGCCGTGGCATTACGGCCCGCTCTCCGGCGGCAGCGCCGCGCGCTCGATTGATAGTGTGCCGCTGGAATGGTGTTACGGGCCGGGAGTCGTGCTCGACTTCAGGGACAAAGCGGACGGCGAGGAGATCACGGTCGAAGACCTCTTGCAGGCGCTGGCGAAAATTCATCACCGGTTACACGCCGGAGAGATCGTGCTGCTCATGACCGGGGCGGACGCTTACTGGGGACAGCCGGACTATCCTGAGCGCGGCAGCGGCCTCGGGCGCTGCGCGACTTTGTGGCTCGCGGAGCAGGGCATCAAGGTCATCGGCATAGACGCCTGGGGCTTTGACCGTCCCTTTGGAGCGATGCGCCTTGAGTACGAACGCACCAGAGATGCGAAGGCGATCTGGGCGGCGCACTTCGCCGGGCGCGAGCGCGAGTATTGCCAGTTGGAGAAGTTGACGAATCTGCACCTGCTTCCGCCGACCGGTTTTACGGTGATCTGCTTTCCGATCAAGGTGGCGCACGGCAGTGCCGGTTGGACGCGTGTGGTCGCGGTCTGCGACACGCAGAGCCACGAACTGTCATTGACCATTTACTGAACTCAACGAAGGGCGGCCAAAGAGAGCATGAGTGTCATTCAGGCAACGACTTCGCGCCGGGATTTTTTGCGGCGCAGCTTGTGGGGCGCGGCGGGCCTGGCCGGAGCTTTGCCGCAGGACGAGCGCGTGCGCCTCACTCCCCAGACCACGCAGACGGGCGGACACCAGCACGACGGCTCGACGACGGACGAGACAGACCCCGTGCGCAAGGCTTTGCAGCAAAAGGTCACGACGCTCAAAGGCTTTGACCCGATGCTCTATCTCTCCAATTTCGACTACGGACAGGAGAGCAAGCTGAGCGATGGTCGCACCCTGCGCGAGTTCAAGCTCGTCGCGCGCGATGTCAATCTCGAAGTCGCGCCGGGCATCATCTTTCCCGCCTGGACTTTCAACGGCACCGTGCCGGGGCCGACCATCCGTTGCAAGGAAGGCGAGCTGGTCCGCATACATTTCATCAATCAGTCCATCTCCGAGCACACCATCCACCTGCACGGCATCCACGCCGCCAACATGGACGGCGCGGAAGAACTGGTCAAGCCGGGACAGACCTATGTCTACGAATTTACGGCCGAGCCGTTCGGCCTCCAGTTCTATCACTGTCACGTCCCGCCCGTGACGCTCCACATGAACCGCGGGCTTTTCGGAGTGATGATTATCGATCCGAAAAAACCGCGCCCGGCGGCCAGAGAGCTGGTCATGGTGGCGCATGGCTGGGACACGAATTTTGATTCCCGGAACGAGATTTACGCCGTCAACGGCCCGGCCAATTTTTATCGTGATAATCCGATTCCGTTGCGCGCGGGTGAGCTGGTGCGCGTCTATTTCGTCAACGCGCTGGAGTTCGACCCGATCAACTCTCTGCACATACACGCCAATTTTTTCCACGTCTACCGGACCGGCTCAAAGTTGACCCCGGACGATTACACGGACATGATTACGCTCGCGCAGGCCGAACGCTGCATTGTGGAGTTCACCTACAACCTGCCGGGCCGGTACATGTTCCATGCACATCAAAACTCTTTCGCCGAGCTGGGATGGATGGGACATTTCGAGGTCACCGGATGAGCTCTCGACGACGCCGGCGCAAAGTCGCTTCAACGAGAGCGACAACTTCTGACGGAGGAGGCGCGAGAAGACGTTGAGCTGGAGAGGGAATGGCGAGTGGTTGAGATGGGTCATCGCCGCGCTGGCATTTTCCGAAGCCGGGTGGATGGTTTTTGACGGGCTGAGAGCCGTTTTGACAGGCGAATACACTGTGCCGCGAAGCGGGCCGCATGCCGGTCAGTTGGGGCCGTGGGCGAGCGTCGTGTCGGCGGTCGGCATCGAGCCGCATTCGGTCGGGATGAAATGGTTTTTTGTCATCTACGGCGCGGCCTGGCTGGCGCTGACGGTCTGCTTTCTGGCGAACCTGTCGTGGGCCAAGTGGATGATGCTCCTGGCGGCCGTCGGCATGCTGTGGTTCGCGCCCCTCGGCACGCTCCTCAGCGTGTTGCAGATCGTTCTGATGCTCTACAGGTTTTGGAAGTAGGTCTCTGTCATCATCTGCTAAAGGAGATTCTTATGAGCAACAATCGCCGACTCAACATGACGAGCCGCAGGCGCTTTCTCAAGCAGGTCGGCGGGGCGACGGCGGCGGTGACGGTCGGAGCGTCCAACCTCTCTGCGCGCACGCTCTCCGGCGGGCAGACGGCGAGCCTCACACAGACGGAATCGGCCAACGACCCGGCGCGCGTGAAGAGAGCATACGAAGTGCGCCAGGCGGCAGCCCTTGAGCAGAAGGCCCAGCCCCTGCCTGTGCACCGTGTCAACGGCGATGAAGAGGCTTATCGGAATTACATCGGCAACTATTCCAAAGGGCTGCCGCATAATCGGCTGGGAGAGGTTGACGCGAAGGCTTACGCGGCCTTGCTGCGTGCTTTGCAGACCGGAGAGCCTGCGGACTTCGCGGCCATCCCGGTGGGCGGCACGGTCACGCTCTCCAACCCACAGGCGGCGCTGGCCTTCGATCTGATCGGAGCCGACTCGCATCATCTCACAGTGCCCCCGCCGCCTGCTTTTAATAGCGAAGAGCAGGCGGCCGAGATGGTCGAGCTCTACTGGCAAGCGATGACGCGCGACGTTCCCTTCGTGCAGTACGATACAGACCGGACGATTGCCGCCGCTGTGAGCGACCTGCGAAAGTTCTCGCGGTTCGGCGGCGTGACTCAGTGGACGCTCTTTCGCGGTGAGGCGAGCGGAGATGCGCTCGGCCCTTATGTCTCTCAGTTCCTCTGGAAGCCGGTTCCCTATGGCGGGCTGAGCATCACGCAGCAGTACCGCGTGCCCATCGCCGGCACAGACTATATGACGACTTACAGCGGCTGGCTCAACTGCCAGAACGGGATGGCCCCGGCCGCGCAGCAGCTCTGGGACGCCTCGCCGCGTTACCTGCGTAACGGGCGCGACCTGGCCGAATCTGTGCACAGGGATTTTACGTATCAGGTCTTTCTGAATGCGGCTTTGATCCTGCTCAGCTTCGGCAACTCGGCCCTGGATGATGCCAACCCGTATAAGAACATCTCGAACCAGAGCGGCTTTGCCACCTTCGGAGCGCCGCACATT
>JAFBAJ010000659.1 GCA_019247865.1 Acidobacteriota bacterium | reverse complement strand
CGACGCCCAGGTCGTGGATCACGTCCGCGTCGGTGCGCGGATTGAAGTCCATCCCGATCGCGCCCGGATGCTTGTTCCGCCCGCATCCGACATCGAGAATTTTTTTGTCGTGTGAAAGCTCGGATTTCAAATCTGAAATTCCGCCTTTTCCAACAGGCGTGCAAACGCGTCGAAGTCGAGCGGCAGGACCGGCACGGACATCTCCTCGCGCAGCTCACGCAGGGTCATGCCGTCGAGCATGATGTCTTCGTCGCTCTTGATGGCCGAGCCCGGAATGACGACGAACGAGCCGCGCACTTCGTCACGCGCTTTCAGAAAATCTCCGCCGGTCAAAAGTCCCGCGACGCTGACGTCGCCGCCGAAGTATTGATTCTCGACCGCGACGACATGCAGCCGCGTGCCGAACTTTTCATTCGCGCGCGCGATGAGCCTCTTCAGCGTCGGCGCGAAGAGCGTGCCCGTCATCACAGTGCCTTCGAGCCGCGCCGTCTCAGTCGGAGAAAAAGCGCGCCGCTCCAGCCGACGCATGAGCGACGAGAAGTCATGCTGGAACGCGCGCACCATCCCGATGCCGTCCTCGATCTGCGGATAGTCGCCGTAGTGTTTGCGCGTCGGGACCGTGCGTCCGGCCTTGACGTAGATCTCGTCGCCGAGAAAAGCGAAGGTCGTCCCCAGGCGCTCGCGCAACTCCTGCTGCAAAGGCTCCAGCTCCGCAATCGTCCGCCGGCAAAACTCCGGCGTGACCGCAGTCAAACGCTCGTCCGTGTTATAGCGCGTGAGGCCGAGCGGCACGATGGCGACGCTCTTGACCTGCGGATGGAGCGCGGCCAGGTCTTCAATCGTGCGGCGCAGGATTTCTCCGTCGTTGATCTCCGGACAGAGCACGACCTGCGCGTGAATCTCGATCCCGGCGTCGAGGAGCTGCTGCATCTTGCCGCTGATGTCGGCGCGCTTTTCATCCACGCCGAGCAGGTGCGCGCGGACTTTGAGGTCGGTCGCGTGCACGGAGACGTACTGCGGCGTCAGGCGCTGCTCGATGATGCGGCGCATCTCGTCCGCCGTGATCGAAGTGAGCGTCGTGTAGTTGCCGTAGAGAAAAGAGAGGCGAATGTCTTCGTCGCGGACGAAGAGCGAGGGGCGCGCATCCTCCGGGTTGCCCTTGCAGAAACAGAAGAGGCATTCGTTGGCGCACTGGCGCGGCACGATCTGCTCAAAGCCGAGACCGAAATCCTCTCCCTCGTCGCGCTCGATCTCCAGCTCCCAGTCCTCACCGCTGCGCTTGCGCACTTCGATGACCAGCTCCGTCTCGCCGCCGGTCTGAAAACGAAAGTCCAGATAGTCGCGCACGGGGCGGCCGTTGACGCGGATGATGCGGTCGCCAGCCTCCAGCTCCAGCTCTGCGGCGAGCGACGCGGGCGCGACCTCTGTGATCTCCACTCCGCGACGGCGCAGGGTTGTGACGGCGGGAGCGACGGCAAATTCGTACATCTTAAATCTCTTTCCTACACTACAGCGGACGCACGCCGTTTTTCGCGCATGACGACCAAAGGGGAGAGTATAACACAGCGACCGGCTGAAGATCGAAGGCCCTTCTATTCTGGTAGTGACCTAAATTCAACTCTCTGCGAATTCTCTGCGTGAACTCTGCGCCTCTGCGGTGAATATTGTGCAGCAGCATCTCAACGCAGAGACGCAGAGAAGTCGCTGAGAGACACAGAGAAAAACAATTTAGGACACGACTTCTATTCTGACCGATTCGCCGTTCAAATTGAAATGTTGACAAATCAATTTGCGCGGCCGTAAGCTGTTCTACAGCCGGTAAACGCAGCCGGCCACACACCCGCTCAGCTCTCTCCGAGAATCCCGACGAAATCTCGCAATTATTTCAAACTGAGCTATTTAGATGAGCCCGGCGTGCGCCGGGAGATAGGGTTCAGCATGTCTTTTAAAGAAGAACAGAGGCCAGGGCACACCGCTTGCTCGCGCGTGTGTGAGGCTTTCCACGGGGAAGCCGCAAAGGATTCAGGGGAGACGCATACCAAGATGAACCTTTTAGAAGTAACCACCACCACCACATCTTTCCCGGCCGCAGACCCAACCCTTCATGCGCGCGCCACGCGCGGGACAGTTCTCCTGGTCGAAGACGACCGCTCCATACGCCGCTATCTGGAGGTCATCCTGAGCCGCGCCGGTTATAAAGTAATCACGGCCGCGGACGGGCTCGAAGCAATGAAGGCCGCGCTCGCCTCGGCGATTGACGCCGTCGTGACCGACGCGATGATGCCGCATCTGAACGGCTACGAACTGTGCCGCTTCCTGCGCCGCCACACGAAGCTCTCCTGCCTGCCGGTCATCCTGCTGAGCGGACTTGAGCGCGCGGACTCCGCGCCCGATACGGAATCGCGCGCAGACGTTTACTTAGCCAAGCCCGTGCGCCCGGAAGAACTGACGGGCAACCTCGCGCGCCTGCTGCTCAAAGCAGCTTAGAGAAAATTGCACTTTAAAAGTACGAGGAGGATGAAAGGCAACGTTGCTTTTCATCCTCCTCCTGCTTTTGAGCTTTAACTTTTACGCGTTCGCCGCAGTCTTGCCGCCGAGGATGTCATCGAGCGGAGTGTATTCGAGTCCCTGCGCTTCCGCCACGGCCTCGTAGGTCAGCTTCCCGGCGTAGGTATTGACGCCCGCTTTCAAGCCGGGGTCGCTCTGGATGGCATCGACGAAGCCTTTGTTGGCGAGCTTCAAAGCGTAGGGCAGCGTCGCGTTCGTCAGCGCAAAGGTCGAAGTGCGCGGCACCGCGCCGGGCATGTTGGCGACGCAGTAGTGCAGCACGTCTTCGACGTAGTAGGTCGGGTTCGAGTGCGTCGTCGGATGCGTCGTCTCGATGCAGCCGCCCTGATCCACCGCCACGTCCACGATGACCGCGCCCTTTGGCACTTCCTTGAGCATGTTGCGCGTGATGAGCTTCGGAGCCGCAGCTCCGGGCACGAGCACCGCGCCGACGATGAGGTCGGCCTGCGAGATGGCGTCCTGAATCATGTACGCGGAGGAGGCGAGCGTCGAGATCTTCGACAGGAAGATATCGTCCAGCTCGCGCAGGCGGTCGAGGTTGTTGTCGATGATGGTAACGTGTGCGCCCATGCCGACGGCGATCTTGGCCGCGTTGGTGCCGACCACGCCGCCGCCGATGATGACCACGCGCGCCGCTGGCACGCCCGGCACTCCGCCGAGGAGAATGCCGCGCCCGCCGTTCATCTTTTCCAGATAGGTTGCGCCGACCTGAATCGCCATGCGCCCGGCGACTTCGGACATCGGCGTCAGGAGCGGCAGCGTTCCCTTCTTATCCGTGATCGTCTCGTAAGCGATGCCCGTCACCTTGTTGTTCAGGAGCGCTTCGGTCTGCTTGGGGTCGGGCGCGAGATGCAGGTAGGTGAAGAGCAGCTGCCCTTCGCGCATGCGCGGGTATTCGGGAG
>JAFBAJ010000609.1 GCA_019247865.1 Acidobacteriota bacterium | reverse complement strand
CGGGGTCTGCGACGTTGAGGGCTTCGCGGACGTAGAAGGCTTCGCCTGCGGCTGCGCCGATGAGCGAGCCGTAGTAGCGCATTCGCCATTCGATCTGTTGGAGGAAGCCCTGGCTGCTGATGCGCGTTTCGGGCTCCTGCGCTTCGGGGCGATAGAACTGCGAGGCGTGTGCGCGGATGGCGCGCATCTTCTCTTCCATAAATTCCGAGACATCCACGATGAACGAGGGCGGGACGAGACGCGAGTAGACTGCGTGCGCGAGCGCGGGCACGGGAATGGCCGCGAGCCCTGCCTCTTCGTCATAGCGACGCATGCTGGCGAGGCGCGCGCCCTCACGGACGATGCGGCAGGTGTTGGCGTGGTCTGGATGCGGGTCGTCCCAGTGCGAAGTGAAGATGACCTTAGGCTTGAGACGGCGCAGAACGCGCACCATCGCGGTTCGCGCCTCTTCGGTCGGCCAGACGTGCCCGTCCGGCTGTTCGAGGTTGAGCCGAACGTCCAGCTTGAGGACGCGCGCGGCCTCTTCCGCCTCGCTCGCGCGAATCTCAGGCGTCCCGCGCGTCCCCATCTCGCCGCGCGTCATGTCGAGCACAGCCGTGCTGTATCCCTGCGACTTCAATTTGAGCAGGGTTCCGGCGACCGTCAGCTCAGCATCGTCCGTATGCGAGAAGACGGCCAGCGCATCCACCTCTTTCAGCGATTCACTCATCAGCTTTTCCTGATAGTTTCATAGACCAACAGGCATGTGCGGGTCAAGTTCCCGCTCGGCCGATGCAACCTTCGCGCACCGTTTTTCCTCAAAAACAAGGTATGTTGCGCGTGATTACATTTCTCGGCCGCCAATCGAAGCCGTTCCTCCTGAGCCTGAGCCTGCTGCTCGTGCTGCTCATCGGGCTGGCAGATTATCTGGCAGGGCCGGACATCTCGCTCCTCATCTTTTTCATGCTCCCGATCTTTCTCGCAGTCTGGTTCGTGGGCAAGGGCGCGGGGCTCTTCATCTCGATCCTGAGCGTCGCCATGTGGACGGCCATCGCGCTCAACTCGACGCATCACTATGCGCATCCGGCGATTCCAATCTTTAACATAGTGGCGCGGCTCGCGTTCCTGCTCATCTTCGCCAACATCCTGTCCTCGCTGAAAAAAGTTCTGGAGCACGAGCAGGAGTTGGCGCGGACGGACTATCTGACGGGCGTCGCCAACCGCAGGTACTTTTATGAGCTGGCCGGGATGGAGATCAAGCGCGCGCACAGGCACGGCCGTCCCTTCAGCGTGGCCTACATGGACATAGACGACTTCAAGGAGGTCAACGACCGCCAGGGCCACTCGGCGGGCGACCTGCTGCTGCGAACCGTCACGGCTGGAATCAAGTCGGACGTGCGCAGCATCGACACCATCACGCGCCTCGGCGGAGACGAGTTTGCGATCCTGATGCCGGAGACGAGCAGCGAGGCCGCGCGCGCCGTCGTGACACGCATCCAGCAGAACCTCCAACGCGTCGTGCGCCGGCACGACTGGCCGGTCACCTTCAGCATCGGCGTCGCGACCTGGACGACCCCGCCCGCTACCGTGGACGAGCTGGTCAAACGCGCAGACGCGCTGATGTATTCGGTCAAGAGCAGCGGCAAGAACCGCATCGGCCACCAAGTCTTTGACGAGCCGGTCACAGCAGCTTAAAGGGTTGGGACTTGGGTCTTAGAAGCTGATTGAAAAGGCCGCTGGTCGAAGCTCCGTCAGGAGCGAGATGCTTTCGCAGCCCTTCAGGAGCGAGCCGTTTTCGCCGCTCCGGAGGAGCAAGATGTTTTAGAAGCTCCGTAGGAGCTGTATATTTTAGAAGCTCCGTAGGAGCTATATGTTTATAGCCCGTCCAATCTCTCTCAATGGAGCTCCTTTAGGAGCGGAATATGTCGCTCCTATCGGAGCTTCAAATCAGGCGGTAGCGGGCGGGCTATAAACATGTCGCCGCTCTGCGGCTATTCATCATGACCGCTCTGCGGCTATTAATCATGACTGCTCCGCGGCTCTTCATGACCGTCCGAGGCTCTTCATGACGCCGCGCTGAGGCTATAAATATTCCGCCGCGCTGAGGCTATAAATATTCTGCCGCGCTGCGGCTTTTAATGGCGACGCGACGCAGCTTTTAATGGCGCGGGCTAAAGACCGTATTGAAGTTATGGAACTGATTATCTTAGGCTCCGGGACGGCCGTGCCGCATCCGGTGCGTGCGGCGAGCGCGCACTGGTTGGAGACATCGAGCGGCTCGCTCCTGCTCGACGCGAGCGCGGCGAGTGTGCATCGGATGGCGCAGGAAGGTTTGGCGTGGGAGAAGCTGGACGCGATCTGGATCAGCCATTTTCATCTCGATCACATCGGAGGGCTCGCGCCCTTTCTCTTCGGGACGAGGCACGCGCCGCAGACGCGCACGCGCCGCAAGCCGCTCATGATCTATGGCGGCTACGGTTTGAAGAAGCTGCTCCGCGCGTTCGACGAGGCCAACAGTTATAAGCTCTTTGAGCAGCCGTTCCCGGTCGAGGTGCGCGAGGTCGCGCCGCGCGCGAAGTTCGAGTTGCTGCCGGGACTCGCCGCGCAAACCTTCTCGACGCCGCACACGCGCGAGAGCCTCGCCCTGCGCCTGACGGACGAAGCGGGCGTGTCGCTCGTTTACACTTCCGACACGGGCTACGCGGAGGCGCTCGGCACGTTCGCGCGAGGGGCGAACCTCCTGCTGATGGAATGCTCCTTCTGGCGCGACAAGCCCGTCGAGACGCATCTCGAACTGGCCGACGCGATGCGCCTCGCACGCCGCGCCGCGCCGCAGAGAGTCGTCCTCTCGCATCTCTATCCGGAATGGGACGACGTGGACATCGAAGCCGAAGCGCGCAGGCTGGAGCCCGGCTGCGAAGTCCTCGCCGCGCGGGACGGCCTGCGCCTCAACTTTCAATAGAATATTTAGCTCACCTCAGCGCTCACCGAAATTTTTCCGAGCCTGATGTATCAGACCTGCCGCTCGCTGCACTGTTGGATTGGTGTGTCAGATTTTGAAAGTCGAGCAGTGGGCGTCTCCTCTCCATCTCCATTCGATTTGCGCACATCTTCCCCCCTCAGTCTGGAAATTTTTTGACTTTGAAAAAGATTTGCGGGAGGCAAAGAGAGAGTATGCGCGTCAACATCCTCAAGTATTTCGTTCTCGCGGCCGCGCTCTGCACGGGAGCCGGTTGGCTTATTTTCCATGACATCTTTCGCGCCAGCGCTGACCCTGTGCG
>JAFBAJ010000107.1 GCA_019247865.1 Acidobacteriota bacterium | reverse complement strand
GAGTTCGTCCTCTGATCCGGCACCAGCTTGGTCCCTATTACAGGCTCACGAGCTTAGGCAAAGTTCGTGAGCCTTTTTTTTACACGGGCGGCCGCCGCCGCAGACCCTGAAATGAGCTTCCCACAGATGTAGCCTAAGGTAACAAAGCCCACCTGGCCCGACTCTCCGCTCGAAAGCAAAAACTCCCAAAAATCTCCGGTTTTCGGGCTTTTCGGCCATCGGAATGGCAGTTGCTTAAACAGTAGCCGGGAGCGGCCATGAGCCTTTCAAGAAAGAGGAAAACGAGAGCGATGTCATCTTTCATACAGCCTGATGCAGTCACCCCGGTTGAGCTGCGCGCGCCGTCAAGTTCCGCGGCGGGCCACACACTGGTGGAATTACTGATCGTCGTCGCGATCGTCATGGTCATGCTATCGATCGTGCTCTTCGGCATGACCGGGCACAAGAACGCTTACAAGTCGGACGACGAGACGATGCGTATCCTGAGCGTGCTGCGCGAAGCGAGCCAGATGGCTCTCACGCAGCGCCAGCCGATGCGCGTCGAGCTGGACGCGACCAATAAGACCATCAAGATTTTCGATGAGAACCTGGCGGGCGCTGGGGACGACCAGCAAGTCCGCATCGTCTATCTCGAAAACTCTGCCTTCGTCCGCGAGGACGTCGCGCCGGCCGGCATCACCGCGCCCAACCCGCCGAACTACACCGCCGCCGCCTTTACCGGCACCTCGCCTAAGGTCTGGAAGATCTGGTTCAGGCGCGACGGGACGGTGACGGACAACGCTTCGCCTCCGATCCCGACCAGCGTCACGCTCTATGTCTGGCCTCCGGACCCGGCCAACACCAACAACGCGAAGAACAGCAAGCAGGTCAGAGCCATCACCATCTTCGGCGGGAGCGGGGTCATCAGGTTCTGGAAATTCAACGGCACCACCTTTATTGCGAGCTAACGAACATGAGCACACACAAGAACCAGGCCGGTTTCTCTTACATAGACGTTCTGATCGCCATCACGCTCCTGATGATCGGACTGCTGGCGCTCGTCGCGGCCGTGACGGCTTCGGTCGTCCAGACCCGCGCCGGAGAGCAGAACCTGATCGCCAAGCAGTACGCAGCCTCGACGCTGGAAGCCATCTTCTCGGCGCGCGACATCGGCGTGCTCGGCTGGGATGCGGTCGGCAACATCGGCAGCAATCCGGTGGGCGGCGTGCCGCAGGGCGCGTTCGTCGTCGGGCGCAAGCCGATCTATCCGGATGACGGCCCGGACAACATCGCGGGCACGCTCGACGACACGGGCACTGCCGTCAAGGGCTTTGACCGCGAGATCGTCATCACGGACATCTGCGACCCGCAGCGTCCCAGCGCGAATTGCAGCCCGGCGGGAGCTTATCCCGTCATGCTGCGCAAGGTTGAGATCACGATCTATTACCAGGTCACGGGCGGCTGGCGCAAAGAGAAAGTCACCACCGTCATCACCGATTCACTGGTCGATCAATAAAGCCTCGGATGGAGAGCAAGCTGATGCAGAGCAGAATTTCAACGCCGTCACGGAAAATAGTTGCCGCTCCACACGGGCAGGCGGGTTTCACCCTGATCGAGCTGATGGTCAGTCTGATGCTCTTTCTGATCGTCACGGGGGCCATCTACGGCCTGCTCGAAGTGACGCGTTCGGATCGCACGACGACCACCCAGCGGGTCGAGACGATGCAGTCCGTGCGTAACGCGCTCAACACGATCGGGCGCGACGCGCTCAACACGGGCTTCAAATATCGCAATCTCGGTTCGTTCTTCCCGGACAACGTGCAGAACACTGTCTTCGGTCTGGCGGCCGATAGCAACACCACGCCCGACCGCATGATGCAGATCCTCTCCGGCAACAACGTCAATACGGACTCGCTCAATCCGACCGCCGGGTACAAGACGGATCAGATTACCTTCATCTACGGCGACGAGAGCTTTAACAACGGCAAGACGCTGACGGTCAACTGGGTGGACTGCGACGGCGAGCAGGTCGTCGTCTCCTGGCCGACGCCCGGCGCGAGCCCGACGCCGACCCCTTCGATCCCGGCCGCCAATGACTTGATGATTATCACCGGCCAGAACTCTTCGGCCATCGGGATGGTCACTAGCACTTCGCACAGCAACCCCGTCGCGACGACCTATACCGGTTGCGCTTACACGGCTCCGACCGGGACGGTCAGAACCATCAAGTTCGATCCGACCGACCTCCTGGGCATCAACAAATCCGGCACAGCCAATATCATCAAGAACCTTTCGGGCATGGGCGCTTCCATGTCGCGCGTCAAGCTCGCGACCTATCGCGTGCTCAACGACGGCACGCTGGTGCGCACTGAATACGGCAATTTCACAGGCGGCAAGCAGGACATGCCGCTCGCTTATAACGTCGAAGATTTGCAGATCAAATATGTCCTCAAGGACGGGTCACTCTCGGACGATCCGGCCGCAGGCCCGGACGGCGTGCTGGGCAACGCAGACGACACTCCGACGCTCATGCAGGATGTCCGGCAGGTGCAGATCAAGGTCATCGTCTGGAGCTACGAGAAGGATCGGCGCAGCGGGCAGAACTACAAGGTCACGCTGACCTCGACCTTCAACACGCGCAACATCGGATACGACCCGCAGTAAGCGGCCACCCTTTTCTCAGGACGGATGCAAAGGAAAAGAGAGTTATGAAGATCGCAGGCATTAATCAGCAGCAACAGGAGCGCCGGCCCGGCGCAGCGCGCTCCGGCGAGCGCGGCTCGGCCACCGTCATCGCGCTTTTGATTCTGGGACTGCTCACCATCTTCGTCGCGCTCGCGCTCTCGCGCACGACCGCGGAAGCTCTGATCATGGGCAACGATGCCGC
>JAFBAJ010000055.1 GCA_019247865.1 Acidobacteriota bacterium | reverse complement strand
AGATCGCGGACGAAGGCGAGGTGGTCGCGTGGATCGTCGCGCAGCCCTGGTCGAACGGCAAGGTCGGAGCCTTCGGCAACTCTTATGACGGGACGACCGCAGAGATGCTCGCCGTGCCGAACCATCCGGCCGTCAAGGCCGTCATCCCGCGCCACTACGAATACGATGTCTTCATGGACATAGCCTTTCCCGGCGGAGTCTTCCACGAACTCATGATTAAGAAATGGGACGCAGGGAATCACGAGCTGGATCTCAAGCCGGGCGTCAAGCCGGTTGAGGCGGACCAGGATAAGAGCCTGCTCAAAGAGGCTTTGAAAATGCACGCGGGCAACGTCGAGCTTTATGAAGGCGTGCGCCAGATGAATTTTCGCGACGACAGGATCAACGGTTACTCGATTGACGATTCGAGCGTGCATAACCTGCGCGGCCCGATCGAGAAGTCGAACGTGGCGATCAATAACTGGGGAAGCTGGCTCGACGCGGGCACAGCCGATGCCGTCATCAGCAGCTTTATGACGCTCAAAAATCCACAACGCACGCTGGTCGGCGCGTGGAATCACGGAGCCTCGCAGAACGCGAGCCCGTATCTCGTTCCGACCTCGCAGGGTGTGCGCCAGCGTTTTGAGTGGCTGCGCTTTTTCGATTACTACCTCAAGGGCGTCACGCAGGCCAACGCGATGCCGGACAAGACGCTCTTCTACTACACGATGGGCGAAGAGAAATGGAAGGCGACGAAGAGCTTCCCGGTCGCCGGCACGACGAACGCGCGCTGGTACTTGTCTGCCGACAACGCTCTCGTGCCGAACGCTCCGACTCTGAGCGCGGGCGCGGACAAGTACACGGTCGATTTCGACGCGACGACGGGCGACAAGAACCGTTGGACGACGCAGCTCGGCGGCCCGGTCATCTACCCGGATCGCGCGGAAGAGGATAAAAAGCTGCTCACTTACACGAGCGCGCCGTTCACGGAAGAGACGGAGATCACAGGCTATCCGGTCATCAACCTCCAGGTCGCTTCGACCGTGAGCGATTGCGCGTTCTTCGTCTATCTGGAAGACGTGGACGAAACGGGCAAGGTGATTTATCTGAC
This sequence comes from Acidobacteriota bacterium, assembly GCA_019247865.1. Lineage (GTDB taxonomy): Bacteria > Acidobacteriota > Blastocatellia > Pyrinomonadales > Pyrinomonadaceae > JACMLC01. Next base: position 6,017 of record JAFBAJ010000055.1, on the reverse strand, counting down.
CGAAGGCGAGCTGCGCGCGTTGCATCGCAAGGTCTCGAAGGAGAAGCCGCCCTACTGGATGATCGTGCCGTATCACAGCTTCAAAAAGCAGGACGCGATGCCGCTCGTCGCGGGACAGACGAGCGAGATCACTTTCGGCCTGTGGCCCGTCTCCGTGCTGATTAAGAAGGGGCATCGCCTGCGCGTCGCCATCGCCGGGCACGACAAGAGCGTCTTCGCGCGCTACCCGCAGACGGGCACGCCGGTCTTTACCGTCGAGCGCAACAAACGCAACGCCTCTTTTATCGAACTGCCGATCATCAAGCGCACACAGGCACAGAGCCAGCCGCTCAACCTGATGACGACCATCGTCGGAGATGCGGCGAAGAAATAATCAATGTGAGTTCGACGTGAGTCTGAAGAGCAATAGAAAACCCGGCTTTGCTCTCTGAAAGCAAAGCCGGGCTTTCTCTATGAACTCGTTAAGCGCTGGAATCTTAGTGGCGGCGACGATGACGCTTGCGAAGTTTATAAGTATAAAGCGCGGAACCACCGGCTCCTACTGCGGTGCCGATAAGCGCGCCCTTCTTGCCACCGGCTACACCGCCGATCAAAGCGCCTGCGCCCGCGCCTGCCACGGTCGTGATCTTATCACGGTGCTTTTTCCAGAAGCTGCGTTTACGACGGCGCTGGGCCTCAGCCGGCAGTGCCATAGTCGCCAACAGCACGAAGCACATCAAAGCTAGTATCAGTCTCTTCATTTTCATATGTAGAACTCCCCCTTGACTAAAATCTCTATCAACCACTATGCCACTGCTCTTCAATCCGGTGATAAATACCCGGCAAGCCTTATTCAACAGCTCAAATAAAGGAATTCGGTGATCGAGCGCGCATGGCGGGACGGCTTTCTGCCCGTTTCTGAATTCAATGTTTGTATCGCTATCATGCAATATGGTGTCCTAATGGTTTACTTCTGGTCTTCCACGCGCACGCGCCAGAGGCCGAAGGCGATGAGGCGCGCGGGGATGCGGCGCAGGAGCGGGAGGCGCATGAAGAAGGGCAGCTTGAACTGTTTGTTCGTCAGCGCGTTGCCGAGGATTCGTTTCTGGACGACCGCCTGAAACGCCTGTATGAAGCGCGTCGGCAGCGTGCGTAGATGCTGCACGCGTTTGAGATCGCTCGTCTGCACGCGGCCTGCCTTGAGCGGCGCGGTCAGGACGTTGGCGGCGACCACCGCGTCCTGTATCGCATAGTTGATGCCGACGCCTCCGACGGGCGACATGACGTGCGCCGCGTCGCCGATGAGGAGCAATCCAGGCTGGTACCACTGCTTCACTCTGCTCGATTCGACAGAGAGGATCGCGACCTGTTTCCAATCTTCCAGGTGGTCTATGCGGTCTTGGAGCGTCGGGTCGGTCTCGACGACTAGGCGTTTGAGCTGTTCGATGCCCGCTTCGCGCAATTGATGATACGTCCCTTTGAGGATAACGAAAGCGATCTGCCATTCTTCGAGGCGGTCGAGCATGACGAGGATGTGCCCGTTGCGTATGCGCCCGGCCAGTCCTTCCGGGTCGCCCGCGCGGCGCGGCAGGCGAAACCAGAGCACGTCCATCGGCGGCGAAGTCTTGACCATTTCCGTTTCCGCCAGGCGACGCACGCGCGACGAGCGTCCGTCCGCGCCGACCGTCAGTTGCGCCCTCACTTCATGCCACTCGTTATCTTCGTGACCACGATACAGCACGCCGCGCACAGCTCCATCCACACGAATCAGCTCCTGCACGTTCGCTCCCAAGACGAGGCTGAAGCTCGGAAACTTTTTCGCTTCCTCGGTGATGAAGTCCAGAAAGTGAACCTGCGGCACCATCATGATGTACGGGAATTTTGTCTTGAGAAAGCTGAGGTCAATCGTTAAGGGCTCGTCATCGCCAACCTGTAAATTGAATTGGCGGATCTTCGTGTGACGCAGCTCGTGCAGGCGTTCGGCCAGGCCCAGTTGATCCATGATTTCGAGCGTGGATGGATGCGCCGTGTCGCCGCGAAAGTCCCTGTCGAAATCCATGTGCAGCTCAAGCAGCGTGACGCGGATGCCCTTGCGCGCGAGGAGATAGGCGAGAACGACTCCGGCGGGGCCGCCGCCGACGATGCAGCAGTCAGTCTCCGTGACAGACGCGATCACACGCTCTTCATTCGTCGACGCCATGCTTGACAACTCCTTTGCGGAAATTTTCAGGTTGATGAAGACAGTGCCCTTGCGACTTCGGCCGCGACGCGCGCGTTGTTGGCGAGGAGCGCGATATTGGCACGAAGGGTTGCGCCGCCGCTCCCGGCGGCCATGCGCGATAACAAAAACGGGGTCAGCTCGCGCCCGCCGATCTCTTTGCGCTCGGCTTCGGTTAAAGCTTCGTCGAGCGCAGACTGTAGAAGCTCTGCGGGCACTTCTGCCTCTTCCGGGACGGGCACGGCGAGGAGCGTCGCGCCTTCGAGCTTTAACCGGCGGCGAGCGTGGATGAGCTGTGCTACCTCCTCTGCCGAATCCGCGCGCACGTCAACGGGCAGGCCGCTCCGTCTCGAATAGAAGGCGGGCAGCTCGTCGCAGCCGTAACCGACGACCGTGATGCCGTGCGTCTCAAGCCATTCGCGCGTCGCAGGGAGGTCGAGCACGATTTTCGCGCCGGAGCAGACGACCGTCATCCCGCCGGCGCGCGCCAGCTCAGGCAAGTCCGCAGAGACATCCGGCAGCACCCCGCGATGTATGCCGCCGATGCCGCCCGTCGAGAAGACGCTCAAGCCAGCGCGTTCTGCGATCCACATGGTCGTGGCGACGGTCGTCGCTCCATCGAGCCCGCGCGCGACGACGACGGGCAGGTCTCTGCGGCTGACTTTCAGAATATGATCGCTCTCAGCCAGATGGCGCAGCTCGTCCGCCTCCAGCCCCACGCAGAGCTGCCCTTTCAGGATCGCGATGGTCGCGGGCGTCGCGCCGCCCTCGCGGACGACCTCTTCAAGCCTCTGCGCCGTCCTCAGGTTTTCCGGGCGCGGCAGGCCGTGCGCGATGACTGTGGATTCGAGCGCGACCACCGCGCGCTTTTCATTCAAGGCCGCTTCGACTTCGGCGCTGAGCTTAATCATGCTTTCCCTTTTCTCTCGTTCTCCTGTGGATCTTTCTCGCCGCGCTCTTTGGCGTCGGGCGCTCCGGCCTCTGCGGCTGCGTTCTCGATCTCGGAATTGATCTCGCCGCCGATGAGGATCGCTGCGCCGGTGAAATAGAACCAGAGCATGAGGATGATGACCGCGCCGAGCGAGCCGTAGGTCGCGCTGTATGAGTTGAAGAAGTGCAGGTAGATGCGAAAGGCGAATGAGACGAGGAGCCACAGCGTGACGCCGATCACAGAGCCCGGCGTGACCCACTTCCAGTCCTGATCTTTGAGGTCGGGCGCGAAGTAGTAGACGAGGCTGAAGGCCAGCAGCACAAAGGCCAGCACAATCGGCCATTGCAGAATCTTCCAGGCCGTCGTGAAGGCATCGCCCAGACCGTAGCTCGCGGCCACCTTCTCGGCGATTGAACCGCCGTACAGGATCAGTGCGAGCGCGCTGATGATGAGCACCGCCAGCGCGATGGTCAGGATGATTGAGGAGAGCCGCGAGCGCCACCACGGGCGCTCCTCTTTGACATCATAAGCGACGTTCAGCGATTCGCTGATCGCGCCCATCCCGTTGGAAGCAGCCCACAGCGTCGCCAGCACGCCGAACGAAAGCTTGCCGCCGCCGGCCGACTTGCTCACTTCGTCCACGGTCGTGTAGATCAGCTCCGAGGCGGAAGAGGGTAGCACTGTGCTGAGATACCTGAGCATGCTGTTGCGCAGCTCTGTGCCCGCGTCTGCGAAGTAGCCGAGCAGGGTCGTCAGAAAGAGCAGGAGCGGAAAGAGCGCCAGCAGAAAGTAGTAAGAGAGCTGAGCCGCGCGCCCGAAGACATCATCTTCGTTGACCTGTTGCCAGACACGCCGCGCCAACTCTTTCCACGTCAGGCCGCCGAATTTCCACATCGAAGCCATCGCCGCTCCACTCCCTCCGACCGAATATGTGACACTCATATATACCAGCCAAGAGACAGAAGCAATCGAAAGGCCAAAAACTTTTCGCCACAGAGGGCACAGAGCGCACAGAGGAAGAGAAATGATTTATCTCCTCTGTGCGCTCTGTGCCCTCTGTGGCGAATTTATTTAGTGGATCGAATCAGCCGGTTGCCGGTCGAGTTTGAAGAAGTTGCGAATGCGGTTGAGGACATCGTGCTGTGTGCGGTGCATGCGCTGGCGCATGGCCTCTTCGTTGAGCCCTTCGCGGATGCCGTCCAGCTCGACCCGGCGGCGTGCGAGGATGTGCGAGATGTCTTCGGCGATCTCCGGGCGGCGGCGCAGGATGTCATGAAAGGCGTCCTTGTCCAGACGATAGCATTCGACATCGGTGTTGGCGATGACGGTCGCCGTGCGCGGCTCGCCGGTCATCAGTCCCATCTCGCCGAAAAAGCTTCCGGCGCGCAGCGTCGCAACCTTCTCGCTGAGCTTGCTGCCTTCGGCGGCGACGCGCACCTCCCCCTCGCCGCTCGTCATAATGTAGAGCCAGTGCGCCTGCGCGCCCTGCCGTGTCATCGCCTCGCCGCGCACGAAGGGAGCTTCGACCAGACGCTCGGCCATCTCGCGCCGCTCGTCGCGCGTCAGCGAGTGAAAGAGCTCGACGTGCTGCAAGGCTTCGACGCGATGGTCGATCTCCTCCTGGTGCTTGCGCGCGCGCCGCGACTCGTCCTCTTCGGTGATGAAGAGCGAGTGCGCCGGAATCGAGAGCGGAATCCCGGCGCGCCGCAGGGCGAAGAAGATGCGCTGGCGCACGACCGAGCTGGTCGGGTCGTCCACGGCCAGGTCCGTCAGCCAGTAGCGCACGGCGTAGTGCCCGTAGCTCTCCTTGAAGTCCATGAAGATGCAGTTGGGCGCGGGCTCGCGCGCGACGTTCGGGATCGGCTCGGCGCGCAGGGCCGCTTCGACCGTGTCGATCACGTCCGGCGGCGCATAGCGAAAGTCCACGTTGAAGAAGACCCACATCCGGTGCTGGCGCGCCTCGCCCGCGCGGCGGCCCAGGATCGTGACCTGTCCCTTCATCAGGACGCTGTTCGGAATCACAATCGTGTCCCAGTTGCGCGTCTCAATCGAGGTCTGCCGCCAGCGTATCTCCTTCACGCGCCCCTCTTGCGTGTCTATCCGCACCCAATCGCCGACGCCGATCGTGCGCTCCATCTGCAGAGCCATCCCGCCCATGATGTTGCCGAGCGTGTCCTGCAAAGAGAAGCCGATGACGGCCGTGATGACGGCCGAGGTGGCGACGATGCCGGTCAAATCAACGCCGCTCTGCGAGAGCAGGCTGAGCGCGATGATGATGTAGCTGAAGGCCAGCAGCAGGTCGCGCAGGATGCGCGGCGGCTTGAGCCGCACGGCTTCCAGCAGCACGTCGAAGACGAGGACGCTCGCCAGGTTGACGAGGGCGACGCTGGAGATAAAGAGCGAGGCCCAGCGCGTCCAGCGATACGCAGCCCCGTTCGGCAGCGCGCCGTAAGAGGCGAGCGCGGCGGCGCACAGTAATCCGCAGAAGGCGAGCGCGAAGAGCAGCACCGCGTTGCGTATGCGCAGACGCTCGCCCGGAACCAGAGCGAAGAGCAGCGCGGCCGTGAGCATGAAGCACACCGCGACCCAATGATAAACCCCAGCCATGCCCGCTGCCGTTTGTAAGTTGGACCAGAAACTCATTCGGGAGCGAATCTTAACACGACCTGAAGTGTATGTTACGGGAAAGTTTTAAAGCAGTTTCACGCAAAGGCGCAAAGACGCAAAGAAGAGCACGAATGCTTTCTTTGCGTCACCAGCGCCTTGGCGTGAAAATTTTATTTGATCAGCGTGCCGGTGCGGTTCCAGCGTGTGTTCTGGAAAAAGTCTATCAGGAAATTGCCGGACGGCGCGCTCTCGTCGTAAGACCAGTAGACGAACATCGCGCGG
>JAFBAJ010000717.1 GCA_019247865.1 Acidobacteriota bacterium | reverse complement strand
AAGCAACTGGGTTTCCAGCGCGCCGCATCCAAACCGCGTGCGCCGGACGACATCTGAAATCTGAGTCCGCCTTTATTTTCTTTCGGATATGAGAATATTTCTTCGTACTTTTCTGGTCATTATCAGCATCGCGCTCTGCACTGCGGCGTGGCGCGAAGGCGCGCGCGCGCAGCAGCAGAACAGCCCGCAGCCGCAGCCGACGCCCGCTCCGACTGGCACACAGGAGACGCAGGACGAAGGGCCGATCTTCATTCGTGAGGTGCGGCTGCCAATCAGCGTGACCGATAAAAAGAAGCTGCCCGTGTCGGGACTGACGAAGGATGATTTTCTGATCTACGAGGACAAGCAGCTGCAACAGATCATCAGCTTTCGTGACGAGAAGGACACCCTTCCGGTCTACGTCGGCGTGCTGATGGACACCTCGCCTTCGACCGCCGGCAAGCTCAAGTTCGAGAAGGAAGCGGCCAAAGATTTTATCTATACGGTGACGCGTCTGCGCAAAGACAAGGTCGCGTTCGTGACCTTCGATCACGAGATCAAGCTCCATCAGGATTTCACGGACAAGCTGGATCAGCTCGACCGCGCGGTGGATGCCGTGAAGAAGCCCGGCGAGAAGACCTCGCTCTACGACGCGATCTGGCAGTTCTGCGATGAGAAGATGCGCGGCGTGCCGGGCCTGCGCGTGCTGGTCGTCATCACGGACGGCGAAGACACGTACAGCCGCGCCGTCCTGCGTGACGCGATCGACATCGCACAGCGCACGGAGACGACCATCTTCGCCATCTCGACCAAAGCCGGGTTCACGGGCACAGTGCCGGGCGTGGAAGCCGGGACCATAGCCGATCAGAGCGACCGCGAGCTGGAAAGGCTCTGCGCCGAGACGGGCGGCGCGGTCTTCTTCACCGGCGACATCACGGAGCTGGAACGCTCCTTCACCAAAATCTCGAAGGAGCTGCGCTCGGTCTACGTCGTGACGTACAAGCCCTCCAATGAGAAGTACGACGGCAGCTTTCGCAACATCGAAGTGCGCCTCAGGAACAGTCGCGACGGCTTCAAGCTGCGCACGCGGCGCGGTTACACGGCGATCAGGGATAATGTCAGACAGTAATGAGTAAAGCTATGTTTTATCAGAAACGAATTACGAGGGCGCTGGCGCTGATGCTGCTCTGTGTCCTGGCTCTGAGCGGATGGCTGGGGACTGGAGCGCACGGGCAGAATCCTTCGACGACGCCGGATGCGAGCCGCTCGCGGCTCACGTCAAACGAGCCCGCGCCGCAGCCGACTCCGACGACGAAGCAACAGCCTGCGTCCAATCCCGACGAAGTCACTTTGCAGGATGACGAGGTGGTGCGAGTCGACACAGACCTGACGAACATTCTGTTCACGGCGACCGATAAGAACAGGCGCTTTCTGACCACCCTGCGCAAAGAGGACGTGCGGATTCTGGAGGACGGCCAGCCGCAGGAGATCTTCACTTTCCAGACGCAGATCGACCTGCCGCTGACGCTCGCCATTCTGATCGACACCAGCCGCTCGCAGGAGCGCACGCTGCCCGACGAGAAGATGGCCGCGCGCGCCTTCATTGACGCCATCCTGCGGCAGGGCAAAGACGAGGCTGCGGTCGTCTCTTTCACCGGCGAATCCACGCTCGAACAGGGCTTGACCGGAAACGTCTCGCGCATCCGTCAGGCGATTGACCGCATCGAGTTCGTGCCGCCCTCTGGCTACGTCGGCAACGGCCGCGTGGTCGGGACGCCGCCGATCTCCGGCTCCAACAACTCTCTGGCCTTTTCGACTTCCCTCTGGGATGCGATCTGGGTCACGGCTGACGAAGTGCTGGCGGATGCTGCGGAAAAGACGCGCCGCGCCATCATCATCGTCACGGACGGCGACGACACGTCGAGCCGCAAGAAGATCGATGACGCGATTGATCGTGCGATCAAGTCGGACGCGCTGATCTTCGCCATCGGCATCGGCGACAGCTACAGCTTCAGGGGCGTGGACGAAGGCGCGCTCCGCAAGGTCGCCGAGCGCACGGGCGGACGCGCCTATTTTCCGCGCGACGAAGGAGACCTCCGCGCCGCCTTCACGCAGATCGAAAGAGAGCTGCGCGAGCAGTACCTGCTCGCCTACTCGCCGACCAATCAGAAGCGCGACGGCTCGTTCCGCCGCGTCCAGATCGAGATCGTCAACCCGGAACTGCGCAGCCAGAACGTCAAGCTCAACTATCGCCAGGGCTATTTCGCCAAGGGCGACGAGAAGACGAAGACGAAGAAATAGTCCCAAGTCCCAAGTCTTGGGTAGTGGGTCAGTTTCAAAAAGAATCTCACGCAAAGGCGCAAAGACGCAAAGAAAGACATAGAAGCTTTTCTTTGCGCCTTTGCGTGAGATTCTTTGGTTTGATTTTTCAAACTGACCCCTTACCGGGACTTGGGACTATTTTGTTTTCCATCCCGCTTTGCTATACTCTCTTGCCAGAGCGTGCCGGTCGCATCCGCCCCGATGCGACGAGCGTGGGAATGGCGCGGCTCTTATCATTGCCCGTGAGGGTTCAAGATTGTTCCCCGTTAAATTTTAAGCTTGCTCCACCGCAAGGCTCACTGGATGGCTTTGAAGAGCGCTTCTTAGATCAACTCCCACACGCGCGTTGTCCCGACATACATCTTGCCCCGGATACATATGAAGTCTAGCCGACATAGCCCAACGATCCTCGCCGTGAACGACACGCCGGACGTGCTGGAACTGTTCACCGTGCTGCTGGAGCGTGAGGGCTATCGCGTGGTGACGGCGACGAACGGCCTGCGCGCGTTGGAGTTGGCCTTCTCGCTGGAGCCGGACATCGTCATCAGCGATGTCGTGATGCCTGAGATGGACGGGCTGGAATTCTGCCGCCGCCTCAAGCAGCACCCACGCACGGCGGACGTGCCCGTGCTCCTGGTGAGCGCGCTGCGGACGGCGGATGAGGATAGCCTCAAAGGACTGGTCGCGGGCGCTGACGATTATCTACAGCTCCCTTTCCGCCGGCAGGAGCTGCTCGTCAAAGTGGCGCGCCTCGCCGAGCGGCACCGCGTCGAGCGCCATTACCGCGAGATCGTCGAGCAGGCCGCGGACATCATCTACACGCGCGACATGGACGGCTTCCTGACGAGCATCAACGAGGCCGGCTCGCGCTTCTGCGGGCTGCCCGCCGCCGAGCTGGTCGGCGCGCATCTGAGCAAGCTGCTCGGCAAAGAGGCCGCCGCCAAAGATGTGGAGGAGACGCGCGCCGAGGGCGAGCCGTTTCCGCGGCGGGCAACTCACCAGCTGCGAGACGCGCAGGGCGCGGAGCATTATCTGGAGAGCATCATCACGCTGGTGCGCGACGGCGGCGGACAGCCCGTCGGCGTGCGCGGCGTCGTCCGCGACATCACCGAGCGCAAGCGCTTTGAAGAGGCTTTGCAGGAGAACGAAGCGCGCTTTCGCGGAGCCTTCGACTACTCATCCATCGGCATGGCGCTCGTCTATCCGGACGGACGCTGGCTGCGCGTCAATCGTTCGATCTGCGACATCGTCGGCTACACGGCAGAGGAGCTGCTGGCGATTGACTTCCAAACCATCACGCACCCGGAGGACCTGGAAAAAGACCTGGAATATGTCGGGCAGATGCTCTCCGGCGAGATCAACTCGTACCAGATGGAGAAGCGTTACATACACAGGCTCGGCCACACGGTCTGGGCCACTTTGAGCGTGTCGCTCGTGCGTGATGCGAAGCAGGAGCCGCTCTACTTCATCTCGCAGATTCAGGACATCACCGAGCGCAAGCAGATCGAGGGGGAGCTGGCGCAGGCGCGGGACACGGCGCTGGAATCGGCGCGGCTGAAGGCGGAA
>JAFBAJ010000672.1 GCA_019247865.1 Acidobacteriota bacterium | reverse complement strand
CGCCCCAGCGCACGCGCTCTTCAATACAATATTTTTTATTCATTGTTCAGAGAGAAAACTTTTGAGCGCGCCGGTAAACTCACCCGGACGCTCAAGGTTCGAGACGTGGCCTGCGCCTTTGATAAGCTCAAGGCGCGAGCCGTGTATACAGCGCTGCATCTCCGTGGACAGTGCGGGCGGCGTGATGGCGTCTTCGCTGCCCACCAGAATGAGCGTCGGCACTTCGATCTGCGAGAGCATCTCCGTGCGGTCTTCACGCGCAGCCATCCCGCGTTGCGCCGCGGCAGCGCCCGCGGGCTTCGTGCTCAAAATCATCTCGCGCACGCGCGCGACCGTGTCCGGTTGCTCTGCGAGCGTTGCAGGCGCGAGGAGTTTCGGGAGCATCGCGTCGGCGATGGGCTCCATCCCTTCACGCAAAGCCGTCAACGCCTGCTGCTCGCGCACCTCGCGCGCTTCCTGTGTGTCGCCCTGCGCCTTTGTGTCCGCGAGGACGAGCGCGCGCACGCGTGCGGGAAAGAGCTGTTGGAAAGCCAGCGCGACGTAGCCTCCCATCGAAAGACCGCCGATGACGGCGCACTCGATGTGCAGCTCGTCCAGCAGCGCTGCTATATCTTCGGCCATCAACGGCATCGTCACAGTCGCCGCGACCTCGCTCTCGCCGTGACCGCGCAGGTCAGGCGTGATGACGCGATAGCTTTCGCTCAACGCCTCTGCCTGCTCGCGCCACATCGAACGGTTAAAGGGATAGCCGTGGAGCAGCACGACCGGCAGCCCTTCACCGGCATCATCATAATCCAGCTCAATTCCGCGAACTCGCATCTTTGTTTGCTTCGCCGAGACGGGCGATCATCTGTATCAGCTCGAAAGGGTCGACCGGCTTGGGCAGATATTCCTGATAGCCTTCGGCCAGCGAGCGTGTGCGGTCTTCTTCGCGCGTGTAGGCCGTGAGCGCGATGGCCGGCAGCCGCGCGCCGCGCGCCAGCTCCATCCGGCGCACCTTGCGTATCAGATCGTAGCCGTCCTCGACCGGCATCCCGATATCCGAAACGAGCACGTCCGGCCAGAGTTCTTCGAGCGCCCGCAGCGCTTCACTGACGGAAGGCGCGGTCGTGACCTGCGCCGCGCATCGCTCAAGCATCGCCTTCATGATCTCCAGCGTGTCCGGCTCATCGTCGACGACGAGGACGCGCAGGCCGGCGAGCCTTGCGGGCGTCTTCTCGCGCGGAGCCGCGAAAGCATCCTCCGCCTGCTCCGGCGCGTCCGCGCGCTGGCAGACGAGCGGCAGCGTGAGCGTGAAGGTTGCTCCCGCGCCTTCGCCTTCGCTTTCGGCGCGGACGGTTCCGCCGTGCATCTCGACCAGATGGCGGACGATGGCGAGACCGAGTCCGAGGCCGCCGTGCTCACGCGTCGTCGAGCTGTCGGCCTGACGAAATCTGTCGAAGACGTAAGGCAGAAAATCCTTGCGGATGCCCTGGCCCGTGTCTGTCACTCTGATCTCGATGTGCCCTTCGACGCGGCGCGTGCGGATGGTGACCTGCCCGCCGCGCGGCGTGAACTTGACGGCGTTCGAGAAGACGTTCCAGAAGACCTGCTGCAAGCGGTTCGGGTCGCCCGCGACGAGCTGCGGCGCGCCCTCCAGCTCCGTCTCAATGCATATCTCTTTGGCCGCAGCAGTCGGTCGCACGGCGTTGATCGAAGCCTCAATCAGAGAGGTCAGCTCTAACGGCTCGACCTCCATGCTGAGCTTGCCGGTGATGATGCGCGAGACATCCAGAATGTCGTCCACGATCTGCGCCTGCAATCTGGCGTTGCGCTCGATGATCTCCAGCGCGCGCCGCCGCGTCTCTTCGGTCAGCCCGCTGGAGCGGAGCATGTAGACCCAGCCGAGCATAGAGGTCAGCGGCGTCCGCAGCTCGTGCGAGACGGTGGCGAGAAACTCGTCCTTCATGCGGCTCGCCTCTTCGGCGGCGGCGCGTGCGCTCCGTTCGCGCTCGAAGAGCCTCACGTTCTCGATTGCCACCGCCGCCAGGTTCGCGGCCATGCGCATCGCCGTCACATGCTCTTCGTTGTAGGCCGCCAGCTCGTAG
>JAFBAJ010000630.1 GCA_019247865.1 Acidobacteriota bacterium | reverse complement strand
CTGGGCCGACTTTCCGACGCTGGGTTTCAACAAGAATTGGGTGGGCATCAATGTCAACATGATCCAATTCGCGGCGGGCACGGCTCTCTCGAACCGGGAGCTGATTATCAATTACCCGTCGCTTCGCACGGGCGTTTTCAGCGGAGGCTTTGTGGCCGGCACGAACGCCGTCACCGCTCCCGTCATCACTTACTCTGCGACCGAAAACACGCTCTATCAAGTCGTTCACTTGAGCAGCGCAAGCGGGACTTATCGTGTGGACACGATCACGGGCACGGCGGCTGCTCCGGTCTATACTGCCGGAGCGACTCTGACCCGCACGGGCGGAGGGTGGACGCAGCCCACGCCGTCCGGGCAGATCTTGCCGCAGGCCGCTCCGCTCTCCGGGACCAGCGCGTGCGGCGCAGCCACTCCCTGCAAACTGGAGACGCAGGATTCGTTCGTCAGGTCTACGCCGGTTTTCCGCAATGGGTTTATCTATTACGCGCAGACCATCGGTCTACCCGCTGGCGGCACGCTCACGCGCACTGCCGCGCAGTGGACGAAGCTCACGGCGACGACCGGAGCCTTCGCGGACGGTGGGCGAGTGGATGACCCGACGGCGACGGCGACGAACGGCGGTAAGTGGTACGCCTATCCTTCCATCTCCGTCAACGTCAATAACGATGTGATGTTCGGCTTTTCGCAGTTCGCGTCGAACCAGTTCGCGGCGGCGGGCTATACCTATCGCTTTCACTCGGACGCGCCGGGATTGATGCGTGACCCGATCATCTACAAGGCGGGCGAAGATTATTACAGTAAGACTTTTGGAGGCGGCAGAAATCGTTTCGGCGATTACAGCATGACGCAGGTTGACCCGTCGAACGACAAAGACCTCTGGACGTTGCAGGAGTACGCGCAGGCTCGTGTCGGAACAGATGATGGCAATACGGGCAGCAATTCGAGCCGCTGGTCGACGTGGTGGGCGCGTGTCGCCTTTGATCCGACGGGCATCAAGGTTGTCATCAGCGGGCGGGTTTTGACGAGTGGCGGCCGGGTCGTCGCACGTGCGCACGTGACGCTGACAGACCTTGAGAACGGTCAGGTCAGAACCGCGATCACCAATCCGTTCGGACGATACCAGTTTGCCGATGTGCCGACGGGCAAGACGTTCCTCCTCAGCGTGACCGCGAAGGGCTACGAGTTCACGCCGCAGGTGCTCAACGTAATACAGGAAGTCAACGACATGGACTTCACGGCTCAATGAAAATAGGGTCACGCAAAGGCACACAGACGCAAAGCAAGACAGGATGCCTTCTTTGCGTCTGTGCGCCTTTGCGCGAGATTCTTTGCTTATTTCTCTTACTCAGCCTTCCGCTCTATGCGCAGACGCGAAAGCTGACCGCCGTGGAGAGCGCGCTGGTCGAAAGCTCGCGCGCGGCCATCATCAAGACCGGGATCTCTCCAAAATATTTCGCAGAGCATTTCAGGCTGGAACGCGTCATTGACGCGCCCGGCGACCGCCGCGTGATCTGGAAATTTTCGGTCGGCGAGTACGTGGCGACGCTCAATGACGCCGTCGGCTTTTATACGGACGAGAAGGGGCGACGCATCAACACGCATGCCATCGGCAACACCCTCTCCGCCTCGCACGACATCAAAAACACCATCCCACGAAAACGCGCCGAGCAGTTGATGCGTGTCTGTATCGGGCCGTACACGCCCGGTGGGATCATCTATCAGGCGTTCGGCACAGAACTCAAAGCCTCTCTCCTGTTCATGGCCTCTTCGATTCCGGCCGCACGCACAGAGCGAGAGAAAGAGGCGCGTGAAAAATCTGAGCGCAAGCGTGAAAGGGAACGGAAAGAGCGGGCGCGCAGCAATCCTTCGCAGGCAGACATGATGGAAGAAGAAGATGAGGGCGAGGACGCTCCGCTTATCTATACCGGCATCATAGATCTGGAAACAGGAGCCTGCACCAAAGGCATCGCACAGGCGGATCATCCTAAGCCGGTCAAGTGACGTACAGATTCAACGCAGAGGCACAGAGAAGTCGCAGAGATCACGCAGAGGGTTGAAAGGGATGCTGTCTCTGCGTTTCCTCTGCGAGTTCTCTGCGTCTCTGCGTTGAGACGCCGCTTACTCTTTCTCTTCGATCGTGAAATTGACCTTGCCGTGCAGGATCTCTTCGAGCGCGATGCGTGTGGGCTTGTGCTTTTGCGGGTCGATGTCTATGCGCGGGCGCGCGCCGCGCTGCAACTGCTTGCTGCGTTTGGCGGCGAGGATGATGAGACGATATTTCGAGTCTATCTGCGGCTGCTCTTCGGTTGCGATGTCTGTGATCTCTTCTGCTGCTTTAACCATAATCTTTGCTCTCTATCTCCCGTCAGGTTTTAAATTGAAATAAATCTCTACTGCGAAAACGTCTCCAGCACGCACTGCGCGGCCTCTTCCTGTCGGACGAGCCGGGCGCGCTCGGCGTAGATGACGGAAGCGAGTTGCGCGGCTGCGCGGTCTGCGTCATCGTTGATGATGACGTAATCGAAGCGGCGATAGGCCGCGACCTCCTGCCGCGCGTTCATGAGCCGGAGGGTCAACTCGTCCGGCTCTTCCGAGCCTCTGCCCGTCAGCCGCTCGCGCAAAATCTCAAACGACGGCGGCAGAATAAAGACCGTCACCGCATCCGACACCAGACGCCGCACGCTGTCCGCGCCCTGCACGTCTATCTCCAGAATGATGTCGTGCCCTTCGGCCAGCTCACGCTCGACCTGCGCGTGCGCCGTGCCGTACAGGTTGCCGTGGACGACGGCCCATTCCAGGAACGCTCCGGCCGAAGCCATCTCGCGGAATTTTTCGACCGGCACGAAGAAATAGTGTCGCCCGTGTTCTTCACCCTCGCGCGGGGCGCGGGTTGTAAACGATACAGAATAGCCAAGATCCGGGACTATTTTCAACACGCGGCGGATCAGCGTGCCCTTGCCGCCGCCCGATGGCGAGCTGACGACGACGAGCATCCCGCGCCCTCTGCCCTTAGGAGGGCAGTCGTCGGAATCCACTTTCTCTACGCTCTCACTCGACATTCTGCACTTGTTCGCGGAGCTTCTCGACCTCCGCTTTGATCGCCAGCCCGGCCTCTTTGATCGTCAGGTCGGTTGATTTCGAGAGCACTGTGTTGGCTTCGCGGTTCAGCTCCTGCAAGAGAAAGTCGAGCCGCTTGCCTGACTCGCCGTCGCTCTCGACGACCTCGCGAAACTGCGTGAGATGGCTGCGCAGGCGTGCGATCTCTTCGCTGATGTCGCTGCGGTCGGCCAGGTACGCGACCTCCTGCGCGAGCCTGCCCTGATCGAGCTCGATGCTCTGCCCTTCGCGCGCGACCAGCTCCGCGATCCGCTTCTGCAGGCGTGAGCGATAGGCCTCGACCAGGCCGCTCGCGGCGTTCTCGATGACGGGCACGTGGCGCTCGATCTCGTCGAGCCGCGAGCGCATCTCCGCCGCCAACTCCTCGCCCTCGCGCGCGCGCATCTGTTCCAGGTCCGAGAGCGCGTCGTCGATAGCCTGCTCGACCCCGGCCACCATCCGTTCGTCGATGCCGTCGCGCACGGGTTGCATCGCTCCGGGCAGGCGCGCGATGACGTTGATGTCCGGCTCGCCCGTGACGTTGAACTCCTGCTGCATGGCTCTGAGGGCCGAGATGTATCCTGAGATCAGCGGGCGGTTCAGCTCGTAAGAGATCTCGCCCGTCCGCTC
>JAFBAJ010000566.1 GCA_019247865.1 Acidobacteriota bacterium | reverse complement strand
TGAGGGCGAGACGATTGGCCGAGTTCAAGGTGCGCGAAAGCGAACAGTTTCTGATCCAACTGCTCGAAGCGACTCCGGTCGGAATCTTTGTGGTGAGCGCCGACAGGAAACCATTTTATGCGAATCTGCTGGCACAACAGATGCTCGGTCGTGGAATCTCGCCGGAGGCCGCGGCCGGGCAGTTAGAAGATATCTATCAGGTTTATCTAGCCGGCACAGATCAGCCATATCCTTCCGACCGAAGGCCCGTCCTCCGGGCTTTGCAGGGCGAGAAATTGATGGTCGAAGATATGGAAATACGTCGCCCTGACGTGACTATCCCGGTGCAGGTATGGGCCGCGCCGATCTTCGATTCCGACGGGCGCGTCGGTTATTCGCTCGCCGCGTTCATAGACATTACCGAACGGAAGCGAACCGAAGAGTTGCTGCGCGAATTGTCGCTCACGGATGATCTGACGGGGCTGCGGAATCGTCGCGGGTTCATGCTTGTGGCCGAGCAACAACTGGCTTACGGCAAGCGTCTCGGAGAAAGTCTGCTGGTGTATCTGGACCTCGATGGTCTCAAACAGATTAATGACAATTACGGGCATGAGCAAGGCTCTGCGGCGATCATCAAAACAGCGGAAATTATGCGGCAGACGTTTCGCACCTCCGACATCATGGCACGTCTCGGCGGCGATGAGTTTGTCGTCCTGGCCGTGGGGACGACCTCCGGCAGCGAAGGGTTGATCGCACGCCTGCAAGCGAATCTGGCAAAGTATAACGAGCAGGGCCATCATGCATATCAACTCAGAGTCAGCGTCGGCGTGGAAGCTGTCGATTCTCAAAGCACCGCAACCCTCGAAGAGCTGTTAGCACGCGCAGATCAACGCATGTATGAGCAAAAACGGAAGAACAAAGAGCAGCTCCCCGGCGGATTACCCGGCCGACATAAATGACCTAAGCGTTCAGTAATGGGTCAGGTTAAAGCAGGTTCACGCAAAGGCGCTGGTGACGCAAAGAAAAGCTTAATTGTCTTTCTTTGCGTCTTTGCGCCTTTGCGTGAGATTCTTTCGTTCTGCTGCTTCACTCGAACTTCAAACTGACCCACTACCAGGCGTTCTCATCTGCTGGTGAGCCAAAACCACATTTGAGCAAACTCAGTTCGCAGAGGCTCACGGTGTGCGGAGCGGGCCTGCGTGCTCAACCTTGACACCCGCCCCGGACAGGCATATCGTTTCGGCGTTCCCTCTGCTTCTCTTAATCTCACACCTAATGCCGCTAACAGCAGAAGAGAACAATAAAGAAGAGAGACAATCTGCGTTTCCTGCCCAGACTAAGGGGGCGACGAATGTGCGTCGTCCTATCGATGATCCTTTTGTCTGAAGGGAGAATTGTATGAGATTGATTAAAGGTTTACAGCGAAGGCGATTGATGGCTCTCGCGCTGGCGGCCGCCTGCCTCGTGGTGGGAAGCGTCGCAGTCTGGCGCGCCTCCAGGCTTCCGGCCGAAGCCTCTTCTGAAAAGATGCGGCCCCTGCCGGAGCGTTTGCAGCAGGGCGTGGGGAGCGAAGTTCGATTCGCGTCCGCCAACGCCAAGCCGGAGCAGATAGCTGAGGCGGTCAACTCGACAGCCGATTTTATCCATTGGCGTTCCGGCCTCAGGATGTCTGACGGAATGAAGCAGGTGCTGGTCGATGCCGAAAGCAATGTGCTGCAAGGCAAGGTTAGACACCTCACCGTCGAGGAGTTGACCGACAATCTCACCGCAGCAGTCGTGGAGCGGCTGGCAACACTCACGGATGAAGAGATTCGGCACGCCGTCGAAGTATCGTCCGACGAGCAGGGACAGGTCATGTCGCGCGCCAACGGCAAGTGGGGCGTGCTGAGCCAGAAGGAACTGATTCAGCAGGCTAAGTCCGGCCGCGAGTGGAGCCGACAGGGTAATGTTGCGCTGCGCACGGGTTTGCATTCGATGATCGAAGAAGAAGTGACGGACCGGGTGAGCACGCTCAGTGCTGCGCTGCCTGAGCAGTTCGGGCAAGCACGAGTGCAGGGCGTGACACCGATGCAGGCGTTGCTGATCGCTTACTCGATAGCGGCGGACGATCCGTTGACGGATTCGAGGAGCGAGATCACACGGGTATTGGTTCAGCAGAGAATGGATGCCGGACAGACCAGAGCGCAGAAGATGGCGCAGCAGAACATCTCCGGCAGACCTTACGGCCCGCACGGATTGATACATCCTTCCGACCCGTATCTCTTCTTCAACAAGGCCGGTGTCTACAGGCTTCTGAACCTCAGCGAAGGAGGTGGAAAGTAATGAAAAAGCTACTGCTGGTCTTAACGCTCTCTCTTCCGCTTTTCCTACAGGGTTGCGGCGGCGGCGGCCAAAACAGTTGTTCTTTTAGCAACCTCACGCCGGGCGCAACTTATCTCATCATTATCACCAACTCCCAAAACGTCAGCATCACACTGACCCGTGTCGCGAGTTCCACCGGAACCATTACGGTTCAGACGCCTATAAGCTGCGGCAATGTGGTCGCAGTCCTTGCGACCAACTCCAATCAAGCCCTCTCGGCAAGTCCATCGTCGATCTACTTGCCGAGCCCGCCATCGACGGCGACGATCACGGGCCAGAGCTTCGACGCGACTTACGGAATGCCGAGGGTGGAATACTTTGATGGCAACGGCTATCTAGTGGGGGCTGTGTACGCGAGTTCAGTGTCGGGCAGCACGTCGTTGCAAGCAAGTGTGCCAGACCTGTCGGCAGCTTACTCCGGCAACTATGTGGTGAGAGTCACGAATAAGACATCACAGGGCTATTACGCGAATACAGTCGGCACGGCCGGCATCACTGCCTGGGGCAGGGATCGGGTTGATAGCGACGGCGACGGATGGTACGACGATCAGGATTGCGATCCTTACGATCCGTACCTCACCAATAATTGTGGAGGCGAGGTCTGCGGCGGCGGTCAGGAACCCATTACCGTCTGTCCGTAACAGTGCGCTGCCGGGGTGTGCGTGCGGTTGACATGAAACAAGCTGCACTTCGAGAAGCAGCGAAAACAGAAAGCAAAAGGGACGGCTCAGTTGAGAGCCGTCCCTTTTGCCATCTCGAATCTGGCGGCAGGGAATTATTGAGTACCCTTTGTCTCGGCTTCTTCGGCAACCTTGAAGCCTGTGCCGTTAATAACTTCGCGCAGCCTGGCTTCGGTCACTTTCTGATCGTCATAAGTAATGACGGCTTCGCCCTTTTCGTGGCTGACCTGTACGTCCTGCACGCCATCAGTGGCTTTGAGCGCTTTGGCAACTGAATACGAGCACTCCCCGCACTTCATACCCTTGATGTGAATGGTCGTGGTCCTGATCGCGGCAAATGCTGTCGCCAGTCCGAGTGCCAGCACTATCGCGCAAGCGACTGCAAAGCTCGTTACTCTTCTGTACATGATGTGTCTCTCCTCTTAGCTAAAATTTCAAAACATCCTCGCTCCCGACAGGCAGCTCGCCTTGCGGTGCTGCGACTCTTTGGTCGCCTGGTTGCCCGAAATCAACGGCGCGTCCCGTCTGCGTCGAGCTTTGAAAGATAAACCAGCGCAACACTCCGCCGATGTTGCGGCGAGAGACAAAATCGGTTTTGCCGTCGCCGTCATAATCACCGAAGAGAGGCATGGAAGTCGACGCGCCCCACGTCAAATAATATGGCTGTCCGTCGGAACTTCGGCGCACAAAAAAGACGCGTTGTCCGCTGAGGTTGCGATTGACCATGAGGTCCTGTTTACCGTCGCCGTCAACGTCGATCGGGAAAAAGAAGAAGATCGCGTCGGTCGCTGAAGCGCCCCACGGAATGGCCTGCGATTGTCCGTTGGAGCTGTTGCGAATATACCACGTAAGCACTCCGCTCTCATTGCGAATCACGCAGAGATCGGCTTTGCCGTCGCCGTCATAATCGCCGATGACCGGCAGATCCCCGGCTGTGCCCCAGCTTTCGACGCGGGAATTGCCGGTCGAACTTTCGATGATATACCAGATGCCGGTTGCGCGGCGGAACACGGCGATATCCAGTTTGCCGTCGCCG
>JAFBAJ010000544.1 GCA_019247865.1 Acidobacteriota bacterium | reverse complement strand
GCCGCCATCGAGCTCAGCAAAGAGTGGCGCACAGATAAAATCCTGCGCCACCTCGAAGCGCTGCTCGTCGTCGCCGATGAGAAGAGTTCTTTTCTGCTCTCCGGCAACGGCGACGTGATCGCGCCGGACGACGGCGTGCTCGCCATCGGCTCCGGCGGCTCTTACGCGCTGGCCGCCGCGCGCGCGCTCGTCAAGCACACGGAGCTCAGCGCGCGCGAGATCGCCACCGCCGCGCTTGAGATCGCAGGCGAGATCTGTATCTATACCAACACCAATCTGGTCGTCGAGGAACTATGAGGAGCAGAGGTCAGTAGTCAGCAGCCAGAAGTCAGAAGAAAAGCAACGCCTTTCCTTCTCGCTCCTGACTCCCGGCTTCCGGCTTCTTAGAACAATGGTTATTTATCTTGCAGGTGAAGTGGATGACGAGCTGCGGCTCGATGAGCTGACGCCGCGCCAGATCGTGGCGGCGCTCGATAAGCATGTCGTCGGACAGCAGGCGGCCAAGCGCGCCGTCGCCATAGCCCTGCGCAATCGCGTGCGCAGACAAAAATTGCCGCCGGACATGGCCGCGGACGTGATGCCCAAGAACATCATCATGATCGGCTCGACCGGCGTCGGCAAGACGGAGATCGCGCGCCGCCTCGCGCGCATGTCCAACTCGCCCTTCCTCAAGGTCGAAGCCTCCAAGTTCACTGAGGTCGGCTACGTCGGCCGCGATGTCGAGAGCATGATCCGCGACCTGACCGAGATCGCAGTCGAGATGACGCGCGCCGAAAAGATAGACGAGATCGCTGACAAGGCCGAGCTCAATGTGGAGGAGCGCATCCTGGATCTGCTCCTGCCGCCGCCCAAGTCTTCCCTCGCCTCCGGCTATTTCGATTTCGATGAGGAGGAAGAAACGCCTGAGTCCGCGGAGGTCGCCCAGAGCGCGCCGCGTGACGAGAACTTTCAGCGCACGCGCGAGAAGCTGCGCGCACAACTGCGCGCGGGCAAGCTCGATAATCGCATCGTCGAGATCGAAGTGCGCGAAAAGAGCTTCCCGACCATCGAGCTCGCCGGGCCGCAGGGGATCGAAGAGATGGGCATCAACATGAAAGATATGCTCGGCAATATGTTTCAGGGGCGCACCAAGCGGCGCAAGATGCGCGTCGACGAGGCCATGGAGTGCCTGTTGCAGGAGGAGGAGGAACGCCTCATAGACATGGACATCGTCGCGCGCGCAGCGATGGAGCGCGTCGAGTCTGCCGGCATCATCTTCCTGGACGAGATAGACAAGATCGCCGGGCGCGAATCGGGCGGCGGCCCGGATGTCTCGCGCGAGGGAGTGCAACGTGACATCCTGCCCATCGTCGAGGGCACGACCGTCAACACGCGCTACGGGATGGTCAGAACGGACCACATCCTCTTCATCGCCGCGGGGGCTTTCCATGTCTCGAAACCCTCAGACCTCATCCCGGAATTGCAGGGACGCTTTCCGATTCGCGTCGAGCTGGAATCGCTGACGATAGAGGATTTCAAACGCATCCTGACCGAGCCCAAGAACGCGCTCATCAAGCAGTACCAGGCGCTCCTGGAGACGGAGGGAGTGCAGCTCGAATTCACGCCCGACGCCATCTCCGCCGTGGCGGAGTTCGCCGCGCAGGTCAACGAGCAGACGGAGAACATCGGCGCGCGCCGCCTGCACACGATCATGGAGAAATTGCTCGACGAGATCAGCTTCGAGGGGCCGGACCTGGAGCCCAAACAGCAGCGCCTTGATGCAGCTTACGTCAATCGCATGCTCGCCGAAACGGTCAAAGATCAAGACCTCAGCCGGTACATCCTGTGAGCCGTAGAAAAAAATATCAAACTTCAGACGCGCCCGCGCGACAGCCAAGCGCAGACATCTCTTTCTTCCCCAAACTTTCGTTGCGCCTCTGCGTCTATGCGCTGCTCTTTCCCCTGCTCCTCTTCTGCGCGGCCTGTGGCAAACGTCGCCCGCCCCAACCGCCGGTCGAGCGCGTCCCGCAGCGCACGGAAGAGCTGACGGGCGCACAGCGCGGCAACCGCATCACGCTCTCCTGGCCTGCCCCGCGCCGCAATGCTTCAGACAGCAGCGTTCAGAGCATACGCCGCGTGGATGTCTATCGCCTCGCCGAGCGCGTCAACGCGCCGCTCCCGCTGACCGAAGAGGAGTTCGGCGCGCGCGCGACGCTGATCGGCTCCGTCGATTACGAGCAGATACGCACCTCCGGCCTCACGCTGACCTATACCGACACGCTTGAGCTGGCCGGAGAGCCGACGCGTTTGCGCTACGCTGTGCGCTACGTCAACGCCAGCAACCAGCGCGCGGCCTTCTCGAATTTCCTTCTGATCGAGCCCGCCGCGCGGCTCGCACAGCCGCCGGGCGGCCTCTCCGCGCGCGAGTCCGAGACGGCCGTCAATCTCTCCTGGAACGCGCCCGCGGCCAACATAGACGGCTCCACGCCTGTCAATCTGCTGGGCTACAATCTCTATCGCACGCAGCCCGGCGCAGACCCTTCGACGCTGACGCCTGTCAACGGTTCTTTGATCAACGAGACCGGCTACGCGGATAAGAATTTTCGTTTCGGAGAAGAGTACACATATTTCGTGCGCGCGGTCTCGCTCGGCACGAACGGGCAGCAGGTCGAGAGCCTCGATTCCAACACGGCCATAGTCAGGCCGCGCGATCTCTATCCGCCGACACCGCCGACGGCCATCACCGTCGCCGCAGCCCCGGGCCGCCTCTCCCTCTTCTTCCCAGCGAACCCTGAGCTGGATGTGGCCGGATACAACGTCTATCGCTCGACGGACGAATCGCTTCCGAAAGACCGCTGGACGAAGCTCAACGGCGAGCTTCTGACGCGCACGACTTTCCTCGATGACAAGGTTGAGTCGGGCCGCAAGTACTATTATTATCTGACCGCTGTCGATAATTCCGGCAACACCAGCGCGCCGTCCGAGGTCGTCTCGGAGACTGTGCCTTAAATGAAACTCTGTCGCTTTACATCAGCGGGCATGTACGCGCCGCACTACGGCATCGTCGAAGGCGACTTTATCCGTCCCCTGATCGACGCAGACGCTTTCGGCAGCCGCCCGCGCGCGAGCGCAGACAGGATTCCGCTCTCGTCCGCAAAGCTGCACGCGCCCGTGGCTCCCTCCAAGATCGTCTGCGTCGGACGCAACTATCCCGAGCACGCCCGCGAACTCGGCAACGAAGTCCCCAAAGAACCTCTTATCTTCTTAAAGCCGCCATCATCGCTGATCGCATCCGGCGACGACATCGTCTATCCATCGATCTCCGAACGAGTCGACTTCGAAG
>JAFBAJ010000528.1 GCA_019247865.1 Acidobacteriota bacterium | reverse complement strand
TCAGCTCAATTGTTTTACCAATATACAACCCGTCAACAGTTCTGAATTTCTCATCATGCGTAACAATGTAGATGATTTTATGTGACTTCTCATCATAGGCGATTGTGTACTCAACTCCATCAATGGATTTCTCTATATATGGCCGCGAACCATTGCAACTGGTTGCAATCGAATGTTCCGATTCTTTAGGAACGTACTTTGACTTTAGGATACTTCCGATTTCGAGTTTGATGTCGGATTTCTGCACAGGGGCAATGATTAAAGCAACCACTACAGTCAAGAGGATTGATCTCATAATTCAAACCTTTCGCCATCAGAAGGCAATCTAACGCTGGAATTGACCGGGCGCGCAGACAATTGACCAGCTCTTCAAGTAGTCAGATGAAAGCCCGTCTATTCGCGCTCCGGTTGAATGAGTTGTTAAAGCCCCCGCCGACAATAAACCCTGCTACGGCTCCAAGTGTCAGGGAGAGCATGAGCAATATCAATGGATGGAGTCTATAACTTCTCATAGGCTAAGCATCTAACGCATAGTAGGCGGACTATAGGTCGCTAGTAAAGATGCCTCTTTAGCTATGTTCCTGTTTATTCGAGACTAAAGGTGGTCATCATCTTCGTGCCATTGATCTTAGCCGGGGCGGGGATAATATTTCGCGGCGGCCGCTAAAATAAAAAGAAAAAACTCGCGTTCGCTGCATCTAAAGTGTTAAGTTTAGTGCCAGGCAGCGGGGCGTTGCTATTGACATTTGGCGACAAGAAGCTTTTAATGTCGGCGTCTCTGCCACAGGTTTTCCCTGTGTGGGGACACATCCAAAAGCTTGTTCATCTCTGCACCCAAACCGGTAATGTGGATTTAGCCCCCTAAGCCACTGACTGTTAACTGTTGAGCTTGGTCTGAGATTTTTGCAATTGCTGCGGTCAGGCTTTCGCTTATCAGCCTTGAGCTTATCTTCATCTCAAGTCTTACGCGCGGCAGAAACAATTCTTGATGTTCGAAAAGGAAGCTAAATGATGAAAACGATCTTCTCCTGCCGTTCCCTTTGGGCGGCGCTCTGCCTGGCGGTGGCCGTCGTGTTGCTGCACGCCCCGGGTGCCAATGCACAGGCGCGACTGCGCAAGCAGATGGACTTTGACAATGATAACAAAGCCGATTTTGCAATCTTCAGGCCCGGCTCAAACACCTGGTATATTCTGAACTCCGGCGGCTCGATGATCGGCCAGCCCTTCGGCGTCAATGCGACGGATTTCCAGTCGCCCGGCGACTACGATAACGACGGCAAGGCCGACATCTGCGTCTGGCGCGAAACCAACGGCACCTTCTATTACATCCGCAGCTCGGACAACGTCGTCGCGGCACAGCCCTGGGGACAGTCCGGTGACGAGCCCGCGCCGCGCGATTACGATGGCGATAACATTACGGACTTCGCCGTCGTGCGTCGCTCCGGCGGCGCGATGACCTGGTACATACGCGAAAGCATGACCGGCGCTCTGCGCGTCGTGCCGTTCGGTCTGGCCGACGACTTCATCGCGCCCGGCGATTATGACGGCGACGGTAAGTTCGATGTCGCAGTCCAGCGCGGCACGACCGGCAACGGCCCCGCGACCTTCTACATACAGCAGAGCACCGCCGGCTTCGCGGCCGTTCAGTGGGGCCTGAGCAACGATTTCGTCGTGCCCGGCGATTATGACAACGACGGCAAGACGGACATCGCCGTGGTGCGCGATGCGAGCGGCTCATATAACTGGTACGTGCGTCTGAGCGGCAGCGGCGGAGCGTTGCTGTCCGCTGCCTTCGGCACATCCGCGACCGACTTCACAGTGCAGAACGACTACGACGGTGACGGCAGATGCGATATGGCCGTCTACCGCGATGCGGGCGGCTCCGGCACCTTCTATATCCGCAAGACGATTGACGGCTCGCTCATCGTTCAGCCCTGGGGCACGACGGCGGACCTGCCCGTCGCTTCGTTCGACACACACTAAAGAGATGGCACCGGGCGGCCTTCTGCGGAAAGCCTCTTAACCCTTAAAAAGTACAGAGAGACGCGAGTCCGCCTCTCTGTACTTTTTCTCTTTGCAGCGGAGTCCTTCTCAGATGGTGACCTGTAACCATTGTGGACAGCCGAACGCAGACGGCACGCACGTCTGCCGCTACTGCGGAGCAGCGCTCGGCCGCACGCGGCAGGCCGCCCCTTACGCGCCGCCGCAAACACATTGGAGCGAGCCCGCCGCAGGGGCGATGCCGGTTCAGCCCTACGCTCCGCAACCACAACCGCAACACGCCTTCAGGTGTCCTTTCTGCGGCTCAAACTATCCGCCGCAGGTCGGCCGGCGCGTCTCCTCGGACGGCTGGGTGGTCTTCGGGCTGCTGCTCTTTTTCTGCGCGCCTCTTTTTTGGATTGGCCTCCTGATGAAAGAGGAGTATCGTGTATGCGCTACCTGCGGCTCCAGGTTCGGCTGAGGCTCGAATCTACTCGAAAGTGCCGCCTTCGCTTCGTGTCCCAGGCTCAAACGTTTTAACGCTCCAGAGGCCGATATGAAACGAATCCACATAGTGCTCCTCCTGCCCCTCCTCCTGCTGCTCTGCTCGGCACAGCCCGGCGTGATGGCGCAAACGCAGAACACGCGCGCCGCCAAAGAGCTCGTCAAGCGCGGCCTCGCGCGTTTCAAGCGCGGCGACATCGAAGGCGCGATCTCAAACTACGAGAAAGCATTGGAGCTCAGTCCGCAGCTCCCCGACGCACTCTTTCATCGCGGGCGTGCGCGGCGCATCAAAGGAGATTTGAACGGCGCGATCGCCGATTACGAGGCCTGCGCAGAGCTTGATCCGCAACTGGTCTCGAACAATCGAGACATCGCCAGCGCCTATTACCATCGCGGCTTTATCAGAGCCAATACGCTGGAGCTGAATCTGGCGCTGGCCGATTTTGATCGGGCCATCAAGTACAATCCGGCCTACACGGAAGCCTTTCTCAAACGCGGCGAAGCCCATTTGATCCTGGGCGAATTCAGCAAAGCCATTCTTGATTTCGACAAAAGCCTGGAGCTCAACCCGTACCAGCAGCTCGCCTCGATGGTCTACGCCGGGCGCGGCTACGCGTATCTGCTGCTGGATGAGACGGAGGCCGCCGAGAAGGATTTCACGGAGAGCATCAGGCTCAACACGGAAGGCAAGTTTTTTCTGGAGTTTCACCTGCGGCTCCTCGAAGCGCAGATGAGGGCCGTCAAGCAACGCCGCCTCGCGAATCCCGAACGAGTCGCTTAAAAATTCTCACGCCAAGACGCAAAGATGCAAAGAAAAGCATCTCTGCTCTTCTTTGCATCTTTGCGTCTTGGCGTGAGACGTTCTAACGCACGTATCCGGCCGGGTAGTCTGCTTTGACATCAGTGCGGCCGAAGACGACTTCGAGCCGGTGAAAGTCCTTGTCGGAGTTGGTCGAGAGAAAGGTCACGGCCAGTTGCGCGAGCAATGCTTCGCCGAGCTCGCGCAGGAAGGGATCGAAGCTCACTGGAGCGCCCGTCCCTTGAAAGAAGGCGCGCCCGCCGGTCTCGTCCGAAAGCCTCGCCAGCGAGCTTTGCGCGTTACCGATCAGGATCTGATTGCGCCCGGCGGTGGCGGTGACGGTCGGCGCGTAAAAGGAGTAGATCGCAACGCTGCGACGCTGTGCTTCGCGTATGGCGCGCTGCAAATCCATGCTCAGCCCGGCCGAGGAGCTTCGGATGCCGTGCGAGGTATCGAGCCCGTCCGTGATGACCAGCATCGCGCGCCGACCCGAAGGCAAAGACTCGTAACGCTTCAAGCCCTCTATGATCTCGATGTAAGGATTGAAGGGCGCGACCGAGGACGAGCCGATGGGCACGCGCAAAGCGCGCACGGCCTTGTCCAGCTCGGTCGTGAATTTCTGCCTGACTTGCAACGAACCGTTGCGGATATATCCGACGAGCACGCGCGAGCCCTTAGGCAGCGTGCGGATAAATTCGGCGATGGCTTTGATCTCGTTGTTGATCGAGGACACGACATCATCCTGAATCAGAATGCCGAGCGCGAGCGGCGTGTTACCGATGCCGCGCGTCGAGAGGATCTTGCGCTCCACGCCGTCTTCGCGCACTGTGATCTCGCCGAGAGGAATAAAACCTTCCGTCTCACTCGTAGTCTGCTGCGGCTGGCTTCCGCGCACGCGCGGCGTGACCTGAATCGTGACCGGCCTGACCTGCTCCTTCTTCTCCTTCTTCTCTTTCCTGTCGGAAGGCGTGATCTCACTTCTCGTGGTCTCCGCGCCGTCCTGTCCCAACAGGGCCGGGACGGTGAGCGTGCAGGTGATGAACAGTGCCACGAGCGCGGCGGTGCTTCTTTTCATGGTT
>JAFBAJ010000263.1 GCA_019247865.1 Acidobacteriota bacterium | reverse complement strand
GAAGGCTTCGTCGCGCGCGATCTGTAAACGGTAGCGCGCGATCTTCTGGTTCCCTTCCCAGGTGATGCGCGCCGCGCCGGATGGCACGGGGGGAGCCGGTGTCGGCGTGGGAGCTGGCGTCGCCTCCTTCGTGCTGGAGCTTTTCGGCGGCAGCTTTTTCCTGGGCGGCCGGCTCTTCTGCGCCAGTGCGAAAGAGGGCAGGCTGATCAAAAGCAGAAGGATGATGCGACAGGTATTTGAGAGTGTAGATTGGGGCATGGCGATTTCGGATGGTTGAAGCACGAAGCATCAAAAGCGTGCCAGGGAAAAACAGCCGGCCTTTTATCCATCGTGCATCACGAAGCAAAAGTGTTCTGTCATCATCTCAGGCGGTTATGGTTTCGTTGAGCTTGTAACCGATGCCGCGCACCGTCAGCACATAATGCGGATTCTTAGGGTCGGTTTCAAGCTTTTTGCGTAGGCGCGCGATATGCGGGTCTATGTTGCGCTGGTAACCTTCGTACTCCGTGCTCCAGACCTTATCGAGCAGCGCGTTACGCGACCACGCGCGGCCGGGCTCCGAAGCGAGAAGCTCCAGGATCTGAAATTCGAGCGGGGTCAGGTCCACGCGCGCGCCCGCGCGCCAGACCTCGTGCCGTCGCTTGTCGATCACCAGATCGCCGATCTCCAAACGCTCGCCGTCGCGCGCCGCACTCGCGCCGGCACTGCTGCTCCCGCCGCTACCGCGCTTGAGCAAAGCTTCGACCCGCAGCTCAAGCTCGCGCGGGCTGAAGGGCTTCGCCAGGTAATCGTCCGCGCCCGCCTCGAAGCCCGCGACCTTATCGCTCAGGTCATCGTGCGCCGTCAGAAAGAGCGTCGGCGTTTCGATGCCGCGCTCGCGCAGGCGACGCAGGAGTTCCAGACCCGACATGCCCGGCATCGAGACATCGAAGATAAAGCAATCGAAGGTGCTCGAAACAGCGAGGCCGAAAGCCTCCACCGGGCTCTCGTTCTCGATGACCTCAAAGCCCAGACGACGGAAATATTCGGCCAGCAGCAGGCGCATGCTCGCATCATCATCCACGATCAGCAGGCGACGCCCTGCGCTCTGTTTGACAGTCCCTTGTGAATCCACGCTTGTTTGTTCGCGTCCTCAGGATTGGTTTGGAATTTCTTCGGGCCAGATTATAACACGATGTTGGGTCTTTGGACTTTGGACTTTGGTCTTTGATGTCTAACCGACCTTGAATTTATTTTCAAGATTGAATCGCGGACAAAGGCCAAAGATCGAAGACCAAAGACCAATCGCGCCTTGACGCTTTCATGTTTCGGTAAGTATATTTTTCGTTTAATGATGTTCGGGCGTCAATTTGCTGCTCCCTCCTTCCGGTAACGGGTCACGTTCGCGCGCTGGTCAAGATGCACGATCTAAGACGGCTATTAAAATATTTACGGCCACATTGGGGGACATTCACCCTGGCGACGATCGCAATGGTCGTCGGCGGTCTGCTGGAAAGCGCCATCGGGGCGCTCATCGTGCCGATCTTCGACCAGGCCTTTGCGCAGGGCGAGGGGCATCGCTCTTCGACGCTCTTCGGTTTGCAGAACCTGATCCCGGCTTCGGGGCTGGCCGCGTGGCGCAGCATCGCGCTCCTGCTGCTCGTCTTCACGCTCGTCAAAGGCGTCGCGGAATATCTCTCGTCCTACCTGATGGCGCGCGTCGGGCAGTCTTCGGTGCTCAGACTGCGGCAAGACCTCTATCAACACGTCCTGCGCCAGTCGGCAAATTTTTTCGAGCGACACCGGACGAATTATCTCGTCTCCCGCCTGGTCACGAGCGCGTCCGCAATCGAAACGGCCGTCACGGCAACCCTGCGCGATATGCTGCGCGAGAGCTTTACGCTGATCGCCTTTCTCGGCGCGTCCTTCTATTACAACTGGCGGCTGACGCTCGGCTCGCTCATCATCGCGCCGATCATCGGAGTCCTGACCGCGCGCTTCGGCAAGTCCCTGCG
The DNA here is from genome assembly GCA_019247865.1 of Acidobacteriota bacterium. Classification (GTDB taxonomy): domain Bacteria; phylum Acidobacteriota; class Blastocatellia; order Pyrinomonadales; family Pyrinomonadaceae; genus JACMLC01. The sequence continues at coordinate 1,412 of JAFBAJ010000263.1, read as the reverse complement.
CAATCTGGCGCACGAATCTTACGAGGGCAACAAGCTGCTGACAGACACGGCGCAGGAAGCTTTAGCTAATCAGAACATCGTCAAGGCTTACCGCGCGGAAGAGCGCGAGCGTGCGCGGTTTCTGACGGTCGCCCAAAAGATCGTCCGCGCCAACCTGCGCTCGGCCAAGATCGCTGCGCTTTCGCCGCCGACCATCGAGATGATCGGCGTCGTCGCCATCGTCATCCTGCTCTATTTCGGCCAGCGCGAGATCGCCGCCGGACGCATGAACGCCGCGCAGTTTCTGACTTTTCTCTTCTTTCTCTTCCGCAGCTACGATCCGATGCGCAAGCTCTCGCGCCTCTCGAACAGCATGGAACAGGCGCTCGCAGCCGCGCGCCACGTCTGGGAAGTGATGGACGAGCACGCCGAGATTCCCGAACGAGCCGACGCGATTGCGCTCAGTCCTTTGCAGCACGAGATCGAGCTCAAGCACGTCTCGTTCGGTTACGCGAACGAGACGAAATCGGTGCTGCGTGATGTCTCCTTGAGCATACCGGCCGGAACGATGGTCGCGCTCGTCGGCGAATCGGGCGGCGGGAAATCGACGCTCACCAAGCTCCTGATGCGCTTTCATGATCCGACGACGGGAGAGGTGCTCTGGGACGGGACGGATCTGCGCGCGGCGAGCGTCGGCAGCCTGCGCAGCCACCTCGCGCTCGTCACGCAGGAGACAGTGCTCTTCAACGACACTGTGCGCCACAACATCGCTTACGGCAGGCCGGACGCGACCGACACAGAGATAGAGGAGGCCGCGCGCGTCGCCTTCGCGCACGACTTTATCATGGAGCTGCCGCACGGTTACGACACAATCGTCGGCGAGCGCGGCATCTTTCTGTCGGGTGGTCAACGCCAGCGGCTCGCCATCGCGCGCGCAGTCCTGGCCGACGCGCCCGTGCTTATTCTGGATGAAGCCACCTCCGCGCTCGACGCGGAATCCGAACGGCTGGTGCAGCGCGCGCTCGCCAACCTGATACGCAATCGCACGACCGTCGTCATCGCGCATCGTCTCTCGACCGTGCGCCGCGCCAACCGCATCGTCGTCATGGAACGCGGCCGGATCATCGAGACCGGCACGCACACGGAGCTGCTCGCGCACGGCGGACAGTATCGCAGGCTCTACGAATTACAGTTCGCAGATGAAGAGGAGGATCTAGCAGTGGCCGGTGGTCAGTAGTCAGTGGTCGGTAAGCGCTTTTCGTTTACCGATTGACTGACCACCGACCCCGGGCCACTGACTACTGCCCTTATGAAATCAATGACCGGATTCGGACGCGGGTCACTGGCGGGCGAGAATTTTTCCGTCGCGGTTGACCTCAAGACCGTCAACAACAGATTTCTGGATGTGCACCTGCGCATCGGGCCTGAGCTGT
>JAFBAJ010000192.1 GCA_019247865.1 Acidobacteriota bacterium | reverse complement strand
AAGGCAGACCGGGCCGGGACACCCCTCTCCCGTTTTATAGCCGAAACTCAAAGAACTTATTCGAGCGCCGCTTGGGACTCGCGCGTCCCTTCGTCCCCTGGGCCCGACGCGCACACACCTCTTCGAGCGACCCTTGATTCCCGACTAAAGAGGGTTAGATCATGGATGTTCCCCACATCATCGCCGGACGTTTCCGCATCGAGTGTGAGATTGGTAAGGGAGGCATGGGCACCGTTTACCGCGCCACCCACCTGGGCCTGGAAAGGCCCGTCGCCGTCAAGATCATCAAACAGGAGTTCGCCTCGGATTTGGAGGTCGCCGAACGCTTCATGCGCGAAGCACGGACGATGGCGAAGCTCCGTCATCGACACGCGGCGATGATCTTCGACGCGGGCAACCTGCCCGACGGGCGACACTTCATCGTGATGGAGTTCGTCGAGGGCGAGACGCTCTCCGAAACCCTCGCGCGCCAGGGCCGCTTCACGGCAGAGCGCGCGGTCAACATCGCCTCTGACATCTGCGACGTGCTCATCGAAGCGCACCGCCTCGGCATCGTGCATCGTGACCTCAAGCCGTCGAACATCATGCTCAACGACCGCGGGATCTGCGTGCTCGACTTCGGCGTGGCGAAAGTCCTCGCCACTTCGGCCGCGGCGGAAGCCTCTGCGACGCACGCCACGACCGGCTCCGGCTACATCGTCGGGACGCCGCGTTACATGTCGCCCGAACAATGCCTGGGCCAGAAAGTCGGCGCGCGGAGCGACCTCTACAGTTTGGGAGTGCTGCTCTTCGAGATGCTCGCCGGGCAGCCGCCTTTCACAGACCCGCTGCCTTCGGCCGTGCTCGTCAAGCAGGCGACGATGCCGCCGCCGCCGCTGCCCAAGCTCAGGCAGGACATTTCGCGCCCGCTCGCGATGGCCGTGCACACGCTGCTCGCCAAGCGGCCTGACGACCGTCCGCCGGACGCGGCCACCGCGCGCCGCATGCTCGAACGCAGCCTCACGCGCCCGGACGTGGACGTGCCGGACACACTGCCTTTCGCTTCGACCGTCGCGGCCCTCAGCAACCGGCCCGGCTTCCTCTTTCGCGCCATCACTCCGCTCTTTCTGATCGCCGTGCTGGGGACGCTGCTCTTCGTCTGGGGACGGAGCGCGGTCGACTCATCGCAGCCCTTTATGTCGCAGGCGGCGTTCGCGGCTGAGCCGGATAAGGCGTCCGGGGCGAGGACGACTTCGACGACGCCCGCAGCAGCGGTCAACGCGCCCGCTCCGGCTCCTGCACCGAGCGACATGGAGCCCGCGTCTGCCGCGACGACGAGCGCGCCGGACACGCCGCTCTCGCTCGAAGCTGCGCGGCGCGTAGTCAGCGGGATTTCAAGCAGCTCCACCAATACCGTGCGCCTCGTGCGACTGGGACGCGAGACGGCGATTGCGGCCATCCATAATGAGCGCGAGAGCGGAACCACACATCTCTTCGTGATGCAGAAGCAGGGCGCGCAGTTTCGCGTGACGGGACGCACGCCGCTCGACCGGACGGACTTTCGCGGAGCGCGCTGGACGTTCGAGAGCGTCGATGCGGACGGCGACGGTTACGAAGAAATTCTCTGCACCGGCACGAAGAGCAGGCCGGCGGCCTCGCGCCTGGTGCTCTACGTCCCGCGCACGCGGCAAGCCTACAGCCTGCGGCGCGAAGCCGACGGGCACGGCGCTGGACGCCCGCGCACCACGATCTCGGCCAACGCCTTCATGCCTGAGGCCGCGCCCTTCCGCACACTGCTCCAACAACGCGCACGCGCCGCGACGGGCTCGTTCTGAAGTCTCACGCAAAGGCGCAAAGCCGCAAAGAAAAGCTTTATTGTTTTTCTTTGCGGCTTTGCGCCTTTGCGTGAGAATATTTTTGGTATGCGCATTCTTGTCTTAGGCGGAACGAAGTTCGTCGGGCCGCATGTCGTGCGCGGCCTGGCCGAGCGCGGGCATGAGGTCACAGTCTTTCATCGCGGCGAGACCGAGACGGAGTTGCCGCCCGGCGTCCGCCACGTGCACGGCGATTTCGAGAGCTTTGCGGATCACGTCGCGTCGCTGCGCGCGCTTGCGCCCCAAGTCGTGCTCGACATGCGGCCGTTCCGTGAAGAGGATGCGGAGCGCGTCAAAGCCTTCAAGGGAGTCGCGCGCCGCGCGGTCGTCATCAGCAGCGGCGATGTCTACAGAGCCTTCGGTCGTCTCTGGCGGACTGAGCCGGGGCCGCCCGATCCTGTGCCCTTGACGGAGGACTCGCCCCTGCGCGAGAAGCTCTCGACCGCCGGGCTCGCATACAACAAGACCGCCGTCGAGCGTGCCGTGATGAACGACACGGAGCTGCCCTGCACCATCCTGCGCCTCCCGGCCACGCACGGGCCGTGCGACGCGCAGCATCGCCTCTTCGGATATCTCAAACGGATGGATGACGACCGCCCGGCCATCCTGCTCGATGAGCAGCAGGCTCGCTGGCGCTGGGCGCGCGGCTATGTCGAAGACGTGGCTCATGCCATCGTGCTCGCCGTGACGGACGAGCGCGCGGCGGGGCGCATCTACAACGTCGCCTACCCGTCGGCTTTCGACGAAGCCGAATGGATACGGCAGCTCGCGCGCGTGCATGGCTGGCAGGGCGAGGTCATAGCTTTGCCGGGCGAGCTGTTGCCCGAAAGCTTCCGGGCGGATGCGTTCGACCTGACGCAGCAGTACGAGGTTGATTCGAGCAGGATTCGGAGCGAGCTGGGTTATCAGGAGCGTGTGCCGTTCGACGTTGCGCTCCGCCGCACCCTCGAATGGGAGCGCGCCAACCCGCCTGAGCAAACCGAGCCGTCGAAATTTGATTACGCGGCGGAAGATGCAGTGCTCTCCAGGCTGAAAAGCAGAAGCTGAGCCGGAAATGTCTGAGCCGAATCCGATAGCCCCGGCGTGCCTGCCTATCGTCCGGACACGCGCGCCAATAGTCTCGGCACACGTCCCTATGCTATAGGCCGCCTCGCCAAGCTTATAGGCACGCCTGCCTAAGCTTTAGGCGGGCGGGCTGAGCTTCTCGGAGCCGCCGCCGAGCTTATTGGGAGGTGTTCCTAAAGCATTGGAGGCTGCTCCTAAAGCTTAGGCACGTGCGCCTAAGCTTTAGGAGCAGCCTCCAATGCTTTAGGAATGGCTTCAAAAAAAAGAGGAGAAAGTCCGTGAGACTTTCTCCTCTTTGTTAATGCCTGCTGAGAGGCCAGATTTAGAACAGGAAGCGCAAGCCGAAGCGGAGGCTGCGGCTATCGCCCGCGTTGAAGCCAGGGTTCTGGAAACTGGAGACGGTGAAACCGTTCGAGGCATCCTCTGTGATCGCATCCGGCACACCGAAGTTGCGCCGATTGAGCAGATTGAAGGCTTCGAGACGGAACTCAAGGCTCGTTTTTTCCGTGAGCTTCGTGGTCTTGAACACAGCCATGTTCACCGTGTAGGTCGGCAGACCCGAGAACGTGTTGCGCCCGACATCGCCGAACGGAGTGCGGAAGAGATTGAACGCTTCCAGCGCCGCGAGCGGCTCGCCGAAGGCCGGGAACAGACCGAAGTCGTTGTAGATCAGGCGCGCCTGCTGCAGGGCCTGCGCCCCCGTCACGACCTGCCCGATTGATCCCGGACTCAAGGTGTTGTAGACGATAAAGCTGCCCGGCGTCGCCGCGCCGCCGTTGTAGTCGCACTCCGGTCCTCCGAAGAGCACATCGCAAGCCGCACCGTAGCCGAAAGCGATCGTGCCCTGCGGCGCGTTCGGATTGCCGTTAAAGGGACGCAGTCCGCTGTTGACCGACGAAGCCAACTGGTCGTAACGACCGAAGGCCTGGTCGGGCGTGTACGGACGGCCCGAGCCGAGGCGGATCAGACCGTTGATCTGATAGCCGCCGAGCACGCGACCCATAAATCCACGCTGCTCTTTGTACCACGGCAGATCGTAGATGAAGTTGGTCGTGAAGATGTGCTTCTGGTGGAACGCCGAGAGGCCGCGCTCGCCGTTCGAGATGTCGAACGGATCCTGCGAGACCGCCACCGTCTGACCGCCGCCCAGCGTCGCAAAGACCTCCGAAGAGTTGTCCAGCGTCTTGCTCAACGAGTAGTTCGCGTTGAGCGTGAGCGAGCTGGTCAGGCGCGTGTCGAACCTCAACTGAAGTCCGTTGTAGGTCGACGAAGCGCTGTTCTGACGACGCAGGACGAAGCCGAAGTTCGGGTCTACGCGACCGCTTCCGTTGGCCGCCGCCGCCGTCCGGCTGGCGAAGTTATTGCCCGCCGTCGGAGCCACGCAGGTCGCCGACGCGCCGACGCAGCTGCCCGGCAGAACGCCGTGCGTGAAGCGACCCGGATCGCCGAAGAGCGTCTGTCCGGCAATCGCCAGATAGCGCAGGTTCGGGTTGGCATTGACGGTCTGGAACTGACCGACGATGCGCGAGCCGACATAGCGTGCTTCGAACACTGTGTTCTTCCACACTTCCTGCTGAATGCCGAAGTTGTAGGACATCGTGTAGGGATTGTGGAAGTCCGGCGCAACCTGCGTCCGGCTGAAGAGGCGCGGGTCACCGCCGCCCGTCGATGGCGTCAGGTTCAACTGAGCCTGCGTCGTCGGCAGGAACGGATAGCTCACGGAGCCAGCCGCGCCCGGCGTCTGCACGAAGCTGCCGCGCGCGACGAAGGGCGCGGACGTGATCGTGTTCGAGACGATGTTGAAATAGCTCGGATCGTAGGCGATACCGAAACCGCCGCGAATCACCGTCTTGCCGTTGGTGAAACGGTCGCCGAGGAAGTTCAGATTCGGCGACCACGCGAAACCGACGCGCGGCGCGAAGTTGTTCTTATCGATCGGCAGCTTCGTTTCGGTGCGAGCCGAAAGCGGGAAGGCCGGATTGAAGAGCGCGGTCGTCGGATCGGACTCGCGCGCGTTGAGCTGGTCGATCAGCTTGTTCAGCGGCTGCGTCGAGATCTCGTAACGCAGGCCGAGGTTCAAGGTCAGCGTCGGGCGAATGCGCCAGTCGTCCTGCACGAAGAAGAAGTAGTCATTCTGCTCTTTGCGCGAGGTCGGATCGCCGAGCGTGAAGTTAATCGTGCGCGGGCGTCCCAGAATGAAGTTCTCGATCTGCGTCGCGGGCAGTCCGGTACGCGGAGCACCGGCTTCGTCAAAGAAGGTGTCGGCCGGGACTGTGCCGCCGGATGCGCCGCCCGTGAAGGTAAAGCCGCCCAGGAAGAACGGCAGGAAGAAATCGTTCACGCGCTGGAAGCGGATGTCTCCGCCGAACTTGAGCGCGTGGTTGCCGATCGTCGTCGTCACCGTATCCTGAAACTGGTTCGTCACCACCCGGCGCGATTGCGGGAAGGAAGCGTCCGTTCCGAAGTTCAGGTTCAGGCCGCCG
>JAFBAJ010000837.1 GCA_019247865.1 Acidobacteriota bacterium | reverse complement strand
GCGATTAGCTCTCAAACGCACCGCGATTTCAAGGAGGAGCCTAACAGGAGTTTGCATGTCCACCGAACAACCCAAGCCGGCTGACGGCGAGGAAACAAACAATCAGTCTTCACCCAATGAACAGCCCGCGCCGAGCGAGACCGCCGCGCCGGGCGAACAGCAGAATGCTTCCGCCTCAACTGCGACGGCTCAAGCTTCGACTCCCGCTGCTTCCGCCAGCGCTCCGGCGTCCGTGCCCGAAGATGACGAGGAAGACTCGCGCTCCGGCAGCGACATGGACTTCGGCGCGATGCTCGATCAGTTCGAGCAGGAGCAGGCGGCCTTTCAGGAGGGCGAGGTCGTGCGCGGCACCGTCGTCGGCATCACCGAACGCGGCGTCGTCATAGACTTCGGCTACAAGTCCGAAGGCATCGTCAACCAGGCCGAGTTCATGGAAGGCGGCGAGTTGACGGTCAAACGCGGCGACGAGGTGGACGTGCTCGTCAAGAGCATGGAGACCAGCGAAGGCTTCCCGGTGCTCTCGCGCGCCGACGCCGTCCGTATGAAAGCCTGGGACGAGCTGGAGAAGGCCTACAGCGAAGGGACGCCGATCAAAGGGCGCATCACCGAACGCATCAAGGGCGGCCTGCGCGTTGACATCGACGGCATCGCGGCCTTCCTGCCCGGCTCGCAGGTCGACACGCGCCCCGTGCGCAATCTCGACTCGCTGCGCAATCAGGAGATCGAGGCCAAAGTCATCAAGCTCAACCGCAAGCGCTCGAACGTCGTGCTCTCGCGCAAAGCTCTCATCGAAGAGATGAACGCGGGCAAGAAGGACGAGACGCTCGGCCAGATCGAAGAGGACATCATCGTCGAAGGTCAGATCAAGAACCTGACCGACTACGGCGCGTTCGTTGACCTCGGCGGGATTGACGGCCTCCTCCACGTGACAGACATGTCATGGGGACGCCTTCAGAACCCGGCGGAGATGTTCAAGGTCGGCGACAACGTGCAGGTCAAAGTCCTCAAGTTCGACAAAGACCGCGAGCGCGTCTCTTTGGGTTACAAGCAGCTCATTCCTGACCCGTGGGCGAGCATCGAAGAGCGCTTTCCCATCGGTCGCCGCTTGCAGGGCAAGGTCGCCAGCGTGGCCGATTACGGCGCGTTCATCGAGCTTGAGCCCGGCGTCGAAGGTCTCGTGCACGTCTCCGAGATGAGCTGGTCGAAGCGCGTCAAGCATCCGTCGAAGCTCGTCAATCCGGGCGACACGGTGGATGTCGAAGTGCTCAGCGTCGACCCGAAAGCCCGCCGCATCTCTCTCGGGATGAAGCAGGTGCAGGCCAACCCGTGGCAGACGCTCAAGGATCGTTACGAGGTCGGCTCGCACGTGCGCGGTCGCGTTCGTAACCTGACGGACTTCGGCGCGTTCATAGAGGTCGAGGACGGCGTGGACGGACTCGTGCACGTCTCCGACATCTCGTGGTCGAAACGGATCAAGCATCCGGGCGAGGTCTTGAAGAAGGGGCAGGAGATAGAGGCCGTCATCACCAGTATTGATGCCGAGAACCGCCGCCTCTCGCTCTCGATCAAAGACCTTGAGCCGAACGCCTGGGAGCGCTTCGTGACGGAGCACAAGCCGGGCGACGTGGTGAAGGGTAAGATCGCGCGCTTCGCAAACTTCGGCGCGTTCGTCGAGCTGGGCGACAACCTCGAAGGTCTGTGCCACATCTCCGAGCTTTCGGACGAGCGCGTGGACAAGCCCGAAGATGTCGTGCAGCTCGGTCAGGAGATGGACTTCCGCGTGCTCAGGATCGATCCTGAGTCGAAGAAGATCGGCCTCTCCGCGCGCGCGGCAGGCAGCGACGAGCCCATCATCGACACGAAGAGCTACTCTTCCGAAGCGAAGGGCGGCATGGCTTCACTCGGCGAGCTGGCTGACTTCTTCGGCACGAAGAGCAACGCCGGCGGCGACGACCGCGAATCGTAAAGCTCATCAGTCCCAAGTCCCAGGTCTCAAGCCCCAGGTCAGGCATCTGTCTTTGACCTGGGACTTGGGACTTTAAATGTTGCATGCAAGCTAGTTCCGTCTTGCCGTCGGTCATCGTTTTCTGCTACTGTAAGCGCCAGAAGGTAACCCTTACACAATGCGGCGAGGTAAAGGCATGACGAAAGCTGAACTGGTCGAAGATGTCGCACGCGCGGCTGAGCTGACGAAGAAGGATGCTGAGCGGCTGGTCGAGATCGTCTTCGAGAGCATCATCGAGACGCTGAATCAGGGCGAGAAGATCGAGCTGCGCGGCTTCGGCAGTTTCCGCGTCCGCGAGCGCGGCGCGCGGCGCGGTCGCAATCCGAAAACCGGCGACCCCGTCAACATCCCCGCCAAGCGCGTGCCGTATTTCAAGCCCGGCAAAGAACTCAAAGAGCTCATCAACGAAGAGCCCGCAGCCTCCGCGCCGTCGTCCTCGCAACCCGACGCCCCCGGTCTGCCGAGCAGCAGCAACAACAGCAACGACGAAGGAAACCGCACGCCTCCCGGCTACTGATCTGGCGCGCTCTTTTCAGGGAAGGGCAGGCCGCACGTGGACAGACTCTGGACTCCTTGGCGTTACGATTACATCAAATCAGGCTCCGGCGAAGATGAGAGCTCAAGCGCGTCCGCCTGCGTCTTCTGCTCGCTCCGCGATGACGAGAGCCACGACGAGAGCAACTTTGTCCTCCATCGTGCCGCGCACAATTTCATCGTCCTCAACATCTATCCATACATCAGCGGACATCTGCTGCTCGTCCCGTACCTGCACACTTCGGAGCTTGACGCCGCGCCGAAAGAGGTGACGGACGAGTTGATGGATCTGACCAAGCGCGCCCAGACGGCCCTGCGCGAAACCTATCACCCGCACGGCTTCAATCTCGGCATGAACTTCGGCCGCGCCGCCGGAGCCGGAGTCGCAGGGCACATACATCTGCACATCATGCCCCGCTGGACCGGCGACGCAAACTTCATGTCCACGGTCGGCGAAACGCGCGTCATCCCCGAAGACCTCGCGACGACCTACAAAAAACTGCGCCCCCACTTTTAAGCCATGAACTACTTCGCTCCGAAATCCGCCGCCGAGCGATACGCACGGGGCCGTCCGGCGTTTCATCAACTTGTCATCGAGCGCATCAAAGATTTTCTCTCGCTCACGGAATTGCTGCCGCGCGCGCTCGACATCGGCTGCGGGACGGGGCTCTCGACCGTTGCGCTGAAGAGCCTCGCCCGCGAAGTCGTCGGCGCGGATGTGGCAGGCGAGATGGTTGCGCTGGCTCGCAGGGCGGAAGGCGTCAGCTATCTCATCTCGGCAGGCGAGCAGTTGGGGCTGGCCGGCGGCATGTTCGATCTCATCACTTTGAGCCAGGCCGTGCACTGGCTGGAGCAGAACGTCTTTCTGCCGGAAGCGCGCAGGGTCTTGCGCGCGGGCGGCTGGCTGGTGGCGTATGACAACTACTTTCAGGGCGAGGCTCAGGAGAACGAGAGCTTCGAGCGCTGGCACCGTGAGGTCTATCTCGAAAAATATCCGAGCCCGCACAACTCGCCCTCTTCGATGATGGACGAAGCCGCTGCCGGAGGTGACTTCACTCTGCTCAGACACGAACGGCACCCGCATACGATTCCTTTCTCGCTCGAAGCGCTGATAAATTATCTGGTTTCGCAGAGCAACGTCATCGCGGCGGTCGAAGGCGGTGGGGAAGAGATCGGCGAGGTCAGAGGATGGATGAGAGAGACTCTCACACAGTACTGCGGTGATTGGGCCGAAGCGTCCTTTGTCTTCGATTCGCCGATCTGGTATTTTCAGCGTATTGGATAGGATCTATTTCGCTCCCCCGCCGTTCAGGTAATTTTCAGCAGAAAGAAAAATCAGGACTATGAAAAATCAGTTCATCAGAGCGTATGCCTTCGGCTTGCTCCTGCTCTGTGTGGTCTGTGCGGCGCAGCACGCACGCGCGCAGGACGACATCATGCAGAATCCGTCGAAGACCTTCACGCGAATCGGGCAGGAGATGCCGGCTTTCTCCGTCAGGACGCTCGACGGGGCGCAGGTCAGTCTCGCAGACCTCAAAGGGAAAGTCGTCCTCATCAATTTCTGGGCGACGTGGTGCCCGCCGTGTCTGACCGAGATGCCGCGTCTGGAGAAGGAGGTCTGGCAGAAGTTCAAGTCGGACGAGTTCGCGCTGGTCGCAGTCGCGCGCGAGCAGACGGAAGACGAGATCAGGGAGTTTCTGCAGGACAAGAAATATACTTTTCCGATGGCTTCAGACCCGGAGCGCGAGATCTATAAAATGTTCGCCTCCGAAGGAATTCCGAGAAGCTACGTCGTGAGTCCGGAAGGCAAGATCCTCTTTCAATCGGTCGGATACGAGGAGCGAGAGTTCGACCAGATGAAAGAGCTGATTAAGAAGGAGCTCAAGAAAATAAAGAAGCCGGCGACGGCCGGCTCCTGAACTTCAAACACTGCGTGCCGGGCTCCTTCAGCGCTTGACGACTTTGTGCGGAATGGCTTCGTCCTCAACCTCGCCGCCCTTGCTGATCGGAATCTCGGAGAGCCTGTTGTAGCTGACGCCGCGCTCCTCCGTGTCCAGTTCGGCGTCGGGCAGCGCGGGCAGCGAGCCCGTCGCAGGCGGATTGAAGCCAGGATAGTCTATCCGCGCGTGATAGATGGCCGTCAGCGAGGCGATCATGGACTCTTTGATCGTGGTCAATTCGCGCAGGGTGAGGTCGCATTCGTCCAGCTGCCCGTCGCTGACGATGGCGTCCACGATCTTGCTGACGATGGCGCGTATGTTCTCCGGGTCCGGACGAGCCAGCGAGCGCGCCGCAGCTTCACACGAATCCGCGAGCATCATCACCGCAGCCTCTTTGAATTGCGGCTTCGGCCCCGGATAGCGAAACTCCTTCTCGTCAACTTCCTCTCCCTCTTCGGCCTGCGCCTGTGCCTTGCGCAGGAAGAAATGGAGCGTGCGCGTGCCGTGATGCTGCGGAATAAAATCCGCGATGCGTTTGGGCAGGCCGATCTCTTTCGCCAGCTTCGCGCCGTAGGTGACGTGGCTCGTGATGATCTTCGCGCTCCGCGAAGGCTTTAAGCGGTCGTGCGGATTCTCGCCCTGCTGGTTCTCGACGAAATATTGGGGCGCGGCGGTCTTGCCGATGTCGTGATAGAGCGCGCCGATGCGCGCCAGCAAGGGGTTCGCGCCGACCGCGCGACAGGCCTCTTCGGCGAGTTGGCCGACGGCGTGCGAGTGCTGGTTCGTGCCCGGAGCGCGCAGGGCTAACTGCCCGAGCACCGGCAGATCTGCGTTCGATAATTCCAGCAGCTTGACGTCGGTCAGAATCCCGAAGGCAGATTCGTTGACCGGCAATCCGCCCGCCGTGAAAACGGTCGTCAAAAGTCCGCCGCCGATGCCGCACCCCATCGCCAGCAGCAGCGCGTTGAGTGGCAGAGCCTGCTGCGCATAAGCCATCAGCGCGACGGCCATCAGCGCGTTGACCAGACCGACCAGCAGGCCCGCGAGCGTCACCGACTGCCGCTCGCGATACCGGCCGATGCCGTAGATCGCCACAGACGAAGAGATGACCGCATAGAAGGCCATCATCATTCCGTTCGGCGCGAGCAGCCCCGCGAAGAGAGCTGTGAAGAGTCCTGTGATGAGCGCGAGCTGCGTGTCCGCGAGGAGCGCAATGAGAAGCGCCGCCGAAGCGAAGGGAATCGCAAAGCTCCACAGCATCGGATCGTTAAGCGGCGCGCGCGTGCTCAACGCGCCGGCGGTAAAGTCCGCGAGCGTGAAGCCGATTCGAAGCAGAATCGTCTGGATGATGACGGCCGAGCCGACCAGCGCGAAGGCCCGACGCTTGGACAGGCCGAGGCTGACGGCCGTGCTCCGGTGATCCACGAACTCCCACGCAACCCAGTAGAGCGCGCCGACCAGAAAGAGCAGACCGATGATGCTCCGCCAGGGACGCTCGCTGCGCCCGTACGCGCGCACGGCCGCGAGCTGCGCGATGACCTGCGGCGTCACCGTGTCGCCCTCGCGCGCGATGACCTGATTGCGTTTGAGCGAGATGGTGACGGGCACTGCTTTGGCCGCCGCTGCTTCGCGCGCGAGCTGCGTCGCAGCCTCGTCGTACATCACGTTCGGACGGACGAGCGCGACGAGCGCAGGAGCCAGCGCCGCCTTCTGTTCCGCAGACCAGCCCTTCAACTGTTCCAGCCGCCCGCGCAGGTTCTGCTGCGCCACAGAGAGCGCCGTCATCCTGCTTTGCGGCAGGGACACGAAGCTCTGCGCGTTCGGATTTTGCAGGTCGACGAGCGTCACCTCCTGCGCGAAACGCTCTTCGTCCTTATCGTCATAGATGAGCCCGCTGCCGGTCTCGCGCAGGCTGCGCGTGAGCGCTTCCAGATCGTTATCGTCAAAGCGGCGTGCGGCCAGAACGCGCGCGGCCTCTGCGCCGCCCTCTCCCGGCAACGCCAGCTCATCACGCCTCGTCGGATCCGCTTCGGCCTGTTTCTTCAAGTCCTCCCAGGCGGCGCGAAAACTCTCGACGGCGCGGTCTGCGCGCCCCGCGTCATGTGTGAAGACCGGGCGCACTGCCTCTCTCGCTTCGTGACGACGCTTCTCGCTGGCGGACGTGTCCACGCCCGCGATGTCCGTCGGCGCGTAGATCGTACGCCGCACGACATCTCCCTCTTTGTAATTTTCCTGCGGCCCGCGCGTGAAGGGATTGCTGAGGAGCAGCGTCGTGACGACGACGAAGCAGATAAAGGTGATGATAAAGCGCGTCTGCGGCGTGAACCATTTGAAGGGCCGCGTCAGGAATTCCAGCGCAGCGTTCTGCGCACGCGCCACCGGCGATACCAGATTGGGTCTGCGTTTGCTGCTCATTTAATGATAAGCGGCGAGCTCTTCCTCCGTCCTGTTTTCAGAAGACTCAGAACTGCCCGGCCGCTGGACCAGATCGCGCGCGAGAATCTCTCCGGCCCTTTCCAGCATCGGCCGCAGGCTCTGCGGATTGAGCGCAGAGACCGCCAGGCATTCGCGTCCTCCGCTCTGCGAGGCGTAACGCAGCATCGCTTCCAGCTCGTCCGCTTCGACCAGATCGGATTTATTGAAGACGACCAGACGCGGAATCTGCCCCAGCTCCAGCTCGCCTAAAATTCTTTCGACCGATTCCATCTGCTGCATGTAGCGCGGATTGCTCGCGTCAACCAGATGCAGGAGCAAATCGCTGCCGCCAATCTCTTCGAGCGTGGCGCGGAAAGCGGCGATCAGGTCGGGCGGCAGGTCGCGTATGAAGCCGACCGTGTCGTTGATGATGATCTCCTGTTCGTGCGGCAGGCGCAGGCGGCGCGAGGTCGGATCGAGCGTGGCGAACATGCGCTGCTCGGCGTGAACGTGGCTCTGCGTGAGCGCGTTCAGCAGGGTTGACTTGCCGGCGTTCGTGTAACCGACGATGGAGATGACTGGAAACTCGCGTCGCATGCGCTCCTTGCGCCGCTCCTGTCGCCGCTGGCGCTGCGCCTGTATCTCTTTTTCGAGCCGGCTGATGCGGTCGCGCACGCGGCGACGGTCTGTTTCAAGTTTTGTTTCGCCCGGCCCGCGCCCGCCGATGCCGCCCGCCAGACGCGAGAAGGCCGAATCGTGTCCGGCGACGAGTCGCGGCAAAAGATATTTGAGCTGTGCCAGCTCGACCTGAATCTTGCCCTCGCGCGACTGCGCGCGTTGCGCGAAGATGTCTAGGATGAGCTGCGCGCGGTCAATGACTTTTAGGTCTGTCGCTTCAGAGAGCGAGCGCACCTGCGCCGGACTCAGCTCGCGGTCGAAGACGATGAGGTCTGCGCCGAGCTGTAGAGCGCGCACCAGCAGGTCTTCCAGCTTGCCTTTGCCGAGCAGCGTGCGCGGGTCAA
>JAFBAJ010000698.1 GCA_019247865.1 Acidobacteriota bacterium | reverse complement strand
CGTGCTCTCGTTCCTCGTGCTGATTCCGGCGATCAAGTTCTTCGGCGGCGGCTGGATGACTCCGCTCGCGCCGGAGACGGCGCACGTCATCAAGGACATGTCCGTGTCGCAGATTCAGAAGGCTTACATTCTGTACATCGGCGCGGGCGCGGTCGCGGCGGGCGGCATCATCAGCCTCTTCCGCTCTCTGCCGATCATCTGGCACGGCCTCAAGGGCGGCCTCGCAGACCTGCGCGGCAGTCGCGGCGGAAACGAGAACGCACCGCGCACGGATCAGGATCTGTCGATGAAGTTCGTCATCGGCGGCATCGTGGTGCTGCTGCTGGCGATCATGCTCAGCCGTTCGCTCAACCTGCAATGGAACATCCTCGGCGCGCTCCTGATCGTCGCGTTCGGTTTTCTCTTCGTGACGGTCTCCTCGCGCCTGACGGGCGAGGTCGGCTCTTCGTCCAATCCGATTTCGGGAATGACTGTGGCGACGCTGCTCCTGACGAGCCTCGTCTTCCTGATCATCGGCTGGACGGCTCCGCCCTATTACGTGACGGCGCTTTCCATCGGAGCCATCGTCTGTATCGCGGCGTCGAACGGCGGCACGACTTCGCAGGATTTGAAGACCGGATTTCTGGTCGGCGCGACGCCTAAGTACCAGCAGATAGCGATTCTGGTCGGCGCGCTCGCGTCGGCTCTCGTCCTGGGGCCGATCCTCCTGCAGCTCAATCAGTCGGGCACGGTCTACGTGCCGATTGCAAGCAACAAGGACTTCACCTTCCCCGCAGGCTTCAAAGCCAACGCCTCCGATTACGAGATGAACGGCGGCACGCCCAAGCGTGAAAAGCTCGAAGGCTCAGCGGCGGCCGGTGACGCGGGCCAATATTTCGTCTGGCACAAGACGACGACCGAGAACGGCCCTGCGGGACGTTATCTGGTCAACGATCAGGGCGTGCCGATCTATCTGGCAGACCCCGGCATCAACGGCGTCTACGATAAGCGTCCGGATGGCTCCGGCGTGCAGAAGTTCACCGCGCCTAAGGCGACGCTGATGTCCTACATCATCAAAGGCATCCTCAGCCGGCAACTGCCCTGGGGCTTGGTGCTGTTGGGAGTGATGATCGCCATCGTGCTTGAGCTGTCGGGCATTCCGTCGCTGGCGTTTGCGGTCGGAGTCTACCTGCCGCTCTCGACCTCGACGCCGATCTTTGTCGGCGGCATGGTGCGCTGGCTGGTGGACAAGTATCTGGCGCGTAAGCCTGAGAACAAGCGGCTCAGCGAAGAGGAGCTGGTCGCAGAGGGCGACAAGAGCCAGGGCGTGCTGCTGGCCTCCGGCTACATCGCGGGCGGAACACTGGCGGGCGTCGTCTACGCCTTCTTAAATCTGAGCGAAGGGATGGTCGCCAGATTCAAAGGCTATGAGGACTGGTCGACGGAGCATAACCCGTTCTTCGCGGCGGGCAGTCATCCCGACCTGCTGGGGATGATTCCGTTCCTGGTGCTGACGGTGCTGCTCTATCTGGTCGGGCGCGAGATGCTCCTGTCCGGGCGCTCGCGTGGCGCACCGAGGTAAGATAAAACGGCGGCCGGCAACTTTTTCCGGCTTTTGAGCCTCTATTGTGTGGCGCGCTTCTGGTAAGATAGATACGGAGCGCGCCACTTTTCTTTCTAAGTGCGCGCCAAATCTCTCGTCAGGATAAGCCTTTATGAGACAGATGAACTACTCTTTCCGCTCTCGTTTAACCACCGCTGTGATCGCTTCGCTCCTCCTTTTGGCCTCTGCGTCGGGCTCGCGCGCTGTGCAGGCGCAAACGGCCCCGGCGCAGGCGCGCACGCCCTCCGAGACGGCGCGGGAATTTTTCAAAGCGCTCTACGAAAAGCGTTTCCGCGAGGCGCTGGCTATCAGCATCTACAAGCCCGCCATCGAGCCGCTCAGCGCAAAGGAGTTTGATGAACTGCGTCCGGACTTTGAAGCGATGGCGAGGGGAGCCGACAGCGTGCAGGTGACAGGCGAACAGATCAGCGGCGACACGGCGACCGTCTTCGTCAAGATCAAGGATGACAACGGCGAGATGCAGACCTCTAAAGTTGATCTGATCCGCGCGGGCGGCATCTGGATCGTCGGCAACGCGGACGATCAGGCCGCCGTCAAAAAGGCGGGCAAAGAATATTTTTATAACGTGCGTCTTCAGGCACACGAAGCGGACGCGCAGGAGATGATGGTGCGTATCGTCAAAGCACAGCTCGTCTACGGCTCGCAGCACGCGGGCGAATACGCGGACATCCCGGCGCTCATCAAGGAAGGCTTTCTGCCGGAGGACATCAGGACCTCCGACTCGACCGGCTACAACTATCACATCAAACTGAGCGCCGATAAGAAGAGCTACACGGCCGGGGCCGAGCCCGCGCAGTACGGACGCACGGGCAAGGTCTCCTACTATCTGGACGCGACCGGGCTCAAAGGAAAAGACACGGGCGGCAAGCCTTACGTTCCGTAGAAGCCCTGAAACTTCAAGATGAAACGCACCGCCACACATTCACGCCTGCTCCCGCTCTTCACAGCGCTCCTGACGCTCGCGTTGCTGGCCGTTTCGGCCGCCGCGCAGACGCCGGAAGCGGCAGAGCCGCAGACCACCACGACGCGCACCAATGCCGTCGAGTCTGCGCAGCAGGAGGTCGCCAGGGCGCAATCGGTCGTGCGCGGGCGCGCGGTCTATGACGACACCGGCCGACCCATCCGCCGCGCGCGCGTGCTCCTCCTCGAAATCGAGAGTCGCGGCTCTGAACGATCCGGCAACACCAACAACTCCGGCGAGTTCGAGATCAAGGACGTGCCCGCCGGAAGCTATTTCGTGATGGTGGACATCGCCGGAGTCATCACGCCGCTCAGCTTCGTCGATCTGGAAGAGGCGGCCAGCAACAAGATCAATTTCGAGGAGATCAAGAAGCAGTTCGACGAGGTCGTCGTGGACGGGACGCATGATGTCACAGTCAAAGTGCGTGCGCGGCGCGGCGGCGCGATCAGCGGCAAGGTGACCTATGCGGACGGCGACGCGGCGATCAACGTACGCATCAACGTCATGCGCAAGACGGACGGCCGCGCGGTGCGCTTTCTGACCAATTTCAATCCGTCCTCCTTCTTCGGGCTTCAGACGGATGATCGCGGCTACTATCGCGTCGCAGGGCTCCCGCCCGGCGAATACATCGTCAGCGCCTCGGAGCCCGTTGACCACGGCGGCGACGGCCGCAGCCAGCGCGGAGGCGATTACATGGGCGCGTTCGGCCTCAGCTCGCTGATCGTCACCTATTACCCTGGATCGAGCAAAGAGAGCGGCGCTACCGCAATTCAGGTGGACGCGGGACAGGAGCAGAACGAGATCAACATCTCGCTCCTCGAACGCTCGTTGCACATAGTCTCCGGCACGGTCGTCGCACGGCGCGACCGTCAGCCCCTGCGCGGCGCGACCGTCGCACTCAAGAGCAGGGATGACAGAAGCACCGACGCTATCTTTTCGTCCGGCAACAGCGTCCAGACGGACGAGCAGGGCCGCTTCAACTTCATCGAGATTCCGGATGGCGCGTACACGCTCTCCGTGCAGCCTCCGTATCAGGGCGACGTGACGACGGCGGAGACAGCCGGGTCGGAACAGCCCGCCCCGGAGCCGACGCCTGCGCCCGTCTCGCCGCAACGCAAGCTCACGAACAAGCAGCAGGACATCACCGTCACGGACAGCGATCTCAACGACATCACGATCACGCTCTCTGACGGCGCGAGCGTCTCCGGCACGGTCGCGGCCGAAGGCAGCCAGTCGCTGCCGTCAGACATCACGGTCACGCTCTTTCCTTTTAACGGGGCGCGCGACTCGCTCGAAGACGCGCAGCAGAACCTCGTCTCGGGAAACGTGAAAGCGAATGGAACTTTCAGTCTCGACGGAGTTCCGGAGGGAGCTTTTTATCCCTACGTCACGATTCAGTCGGGCAGCCAGTATTACGTGAAGGCGATCACGGCGGGAGGCACAGACCTCCTGCGCGACCCTTTATCCGTCGGCGACGGCGCGACCATCAACAACGTGCGCGTCGTCGTCTCGCCGGATGCGGCTACGCTTTCCGGCCGCGTGCAGACGGGCGCAGGTGAGCCTCAGGCACACGCAGCGGTCATGCTGATCCCGACTGATCGGACCAGGTGGCGCGCGCGCACTTCGTTCCTCTCTGCGGACTCGGAGAGCAACGGCAGCTACAGCGTCAGCGGCGCGCCCGGAGAATATCTGGTCTTCGTCCTTAACCAGACGCGCCAGTCCCAGCCCCTCAACGAAGCATGGATCGGCGAGCACGCCGCGAACGCGCAACGCGTCATGCTCCTGCCGAAAGAGCGCAAGACGCTGAACCTCACTGCTCCGGCGCAGTAAATTTTCTGTTTGCGCGCCCGCGAAAACCGTTATAATCGGAATCGCCCTAATCCCTTTAATCCTCCGACAGTTTCTCTCCCACTGGCAGGCGCTTGATGAAAGGCAGGCGTTTGCAGAGCACTAAATTTTCGAGATGCCGGAAGTGATGCGTCTGATTGCGGCACGCCTGCGGCAGTACGTGGGCAATCGCCGGAGCGCGCGGCGTTATGAAGTGCGGCTCGGTTGCACAGTGCGCCTCAAGGGCGCGCAGGCATCTGCGACGCGCGGCGCACAGCGCGCAGTCTCTTTGAGCGGAGAAGCGCGCGACGCGAGCGCCACCGGCCTCGGCCTCCTGATGCCAGCCATACACATCGGCGGCCACTACCTGACCGGCGCAGACAGCACGCTCCTCATCGAACTGGAACTGCCGGCCGCCTTGATACAGGTGCAGGCGGTCGCCGTCCGTTACGAGCGCGTGGAGCAGACAGACGGAGAGAGCCACTATCACGTCGGCGTGCGCATTATCGGGATGAGCGAGGAAGACCGCGAAAGCTTTGCAGCTTATCTGAGAGATTTGAAGTAATAAAATTTTCCCCGCACAGGCGCACAGGCGCAAAGAAGAACTTGATTCTCTTCTTTGCGCCTTTGCGCCTGTGCGGGAAATTGTCTTATCTCACCTTGCCTGCAGGTCATACGAGACGACCTGATCGCCGGTCGTGCCGAAGCCGATGGCGGTAAAGCCGGTGGTGCTGCGGTTGAGATAGAACGTGCCGTTGCTGCCGCGCCAGACTGCCTGATCCGTCCGGCCGTCGCCGTCGTAATCGCCCGGAGCCGGGAGGTCTCCCGCCGCGCCGAAGGCGACTGAGGCGAAACCTCCGTCCGAGCTGCGCAGCCAGTACCAGCTGCCTGTGCCCGCGCCGTTGTACCTGTAAACAGCGAAGTCCGTCTTCCCATCTCCATCGAAATCGCAGGGCAGCACATTGTCCGACCCGGTGAGTCCGAAGGTCTGTCCCATAACAGCGCCGTCGGAGCTGAGCAGGACGTAGAAGGTGTTGGCCGGCGAGCCGTTGGAGTTGCGATAGATGGCGATATCAGCTTTGCCGTCGCCGTCGTAGTCTCCGCGCAGGGGTTGGTCGGTCGCGGTATTGCCGAACGTGACGCTCGTAAAGCCGAGCAGGCTGCGGTTGATGTACCACGTCAGCGAGCCGCCCACGTTGCGCACCACTGCCGGGTCGGCTTTGCCGTCGCCGTCAAAGTCCTGCGTGTTGCGCGGATCGTCCGTGCTCTGTCCGAAAGGCACGACCTGCAACGCGCCGTCCGAGCTTCTCAGGATATAGAAGGTCGAGGGCGAGCCGGGACGCCACACGGCGATGTCCCACTTGCCGTCTCCGTCATAATCGGCCGGAACCAGTCTATCTGGAATCTGCCCCCACGCCTGTCCGACGAATCCCTGCGTGCTGCGCAGCACGTACCAGTTCATCGCGCCGCCGTTATTGCGTACGACCGCCGGATCGGTCTTCCCATCGCCATCGAAATCCAGCACGGTCTTCCGGGCGATGCCGGTGATCGTAAAGTTCGTGTCCGAGATATCAAAGAAGATGTTGCCGACGGCTTCGACCTTGATACGCGCCGTCGTCGTGCCCGCGACCGGGATCAAGACCGGCTCCGAGCCGTCGTTCGGCGTCGAAGCGGAGAGGACTACGGGGAACGTGTTGCCGCCGTCGGTCGAGAGCAGGATGCGAACCGTGCTGGCATTCACCGGCGCGCCGGTCGTGCCCGCGACGTTCCACGTCACAGTCTGTTGAATGTCATTCGCCCAGGTCACGTTCGTGTTCGGCGAAGTGATGTTGAAAGGGCCGCTCGCCGCGCTCACGCTGACCTGCATGGCTGCGGAATTGATGGCTCCCGTCGTGCGATTGTCGCGCGCCGTGACGCGAAAGTTCATCGTTCGCGTGATCGTCGGCAAAGCTTCGCCGACCAGACAGGTCCCGCCGCCGACCGGGCAGGTCGCGCTCGCCGGCGGGACGTTGGCGTTGTTGAGGATGTACTGCATCGAGGGGAAGGTGCGCGTCGGGCTGCTCGTCGCCAGGTACGAACGAAAGATCGGGCGCGCGACGCCGTCTGCATCCGTATCGGGCGGAGAAGAGCTGCCGAGGTCGAATTCCTCCCAGGTGTAAGAGACTGTATCGCCGTTCGGGTCGCTGCCCGTCGCGGTCAGCGCGAAAGGCGTGCTGCGCGGGATGGTGTAGTTCGC
>JAFBAJ010000470.1 GCA_019247865.1 Acidobacteriota bacterium | reverse complement strand
CTTAATCCAACGCGCCGCGAGCATCGGCGTCAGCGTGAACGAGACGATCAGCGAGACCGCGATGGCCGCCGCGGAGGTCAGGCCGAACGACGACATAAAGCGCCCGACGATGCCGGACATGAATCCGACCGGGATAAAGACCGCGAGCAGCGAGAGCGTCGTCGCCGTCACCGCCAGACCGATCTCGCGCGTGCCCTCAATCGCCGCCTGAAACGGCGGCATCCCTTTCTCTTCGATAAAGCGATAGATGTTCTCCAACACGACGATCGCGTCGTCGATCACAATGCCGACCATCAGGGTCAGCGAGAGCATCGTCATCTGGTTGAGCGAATAGCCGAACGCGGCGATGAGCGCGAAGGCGGAGATGATCGAGGTCGGGATGGCGAAGGCCGCGATCAGCGTCGAGCGGAAGTTCCAGAGGAAGAGGAACACGATCAGCGCTGCGAGCAGGCCGCCGACGATGAGGTGCTCTTCGATGGCGTGCAAACTCGTCTCGATAAATTCCGACTGGTCGCGCGTGACCGCGATCTTGAGGTCGGGCGGCAGCACGGGCACGATCTCAGCCATGCGCTGCTTGACCGCGTTGATGACGGCCACAGTGTTCGAGCCGGACTGCTTGCGCACGGCGACCGAAACCGACGGCGTGCCGTCGAGCGAGGCCGCAGAGGTCGGATCAACGCCGCTGTCTTCGACGCGTCCGATGTCGCTGATCTTGACCGGATACTTGTTCCTCGTCGTGATGACGATGTCGTTGAACTCTTCGACCTTCTGGACGCGCGAGATGGTGCGCAGGTTGACGGTCGTCGCGCCTTCGTTGAGACGGCCGCCGGGCAACTCCAGGTTCTGCGCGCGCAGAGCGTTGACGACATCCGTCACCGACAGGTTAAAGGCGCGCAGGCGTTCCGGGTCGAGATAAACCTTGATCTCGCGCTGGCGTCCGCCGTAGACGACGACCTCGCCGACGCCGCTCGCGGATTCGAGCCGTTCCTGAATCTGGCGCTGGACGAGGTCTGTCAGCTCAATGGAAGAACGCGGCGCGCTGATGGCGTATTGAATGACCGGCTGCGAGTCCGGGTCGGACTTGGTGATGATGGGCGCGTCCGCCGTCTCCGGCAGACGATTGACGACGGTGCTGACCTTGTCACGAACTTCCTGCGTGGCGATGTCCGGGTTCTTCTCCAGATTAAAAGTGATGGTCACCTGCGAGCGCCCCTGCGAAGAGGTCGAGCGCATCTCGTCTATGCCGGGCACAGTGTTGACCGCGCCCTCGATGATGTCCGTCACTTCGGTCTCGATCTCTTCCGGCGCGGCTCCCTGATTGGTGGTCGAGACGTTAACAGTCGGCAGATCGATCTTAGGAAACCTGTCCACGCCGAGCGTGAAGAAAGAGAAGCCGCCGATGACCGTCAGGAGCAGCACGATGACGGTCGCAAAGACCGGACGCCGGACACAGATTTCAGCAAGCTTTTGCATAAAACACCTTAGGTCTTTGGTCTTTGTGCTTTGGTCTTTGGACGCGACTCAAGCTTGAGTGAGACATCAAAGACCAAAAACCAAAGACCAAAGACCAGCTCTATTGTTTCACCCGCGCTCCCTCAAACAGCCCTTGCAGGTTGCTGGTGGCGACCGTTTCGTCCGCCTGCACGCCGGAGATGATCTGGATCATGTCGCCCTCTTCGGGCCCGATCTGGACGACGCGCAGCTTGGCCGTGTCGCCCTGTATGACGAAGACGCGATAGGACTGCGTGTTCTGGTCTGAGAGAACTGCCGCGCGCGGGACGAAGACGGCTTTGTTGCCGCCCTGCCGCACGATCTGCGCGGTGGCGAACATGCCAGAGCGCAGTTGGTTCTCGCTGTTCTCAACCGCCGCCTCGACCGACACAGAGCGCGAGGCCGGGTCAATCGCAGGATTCACGGCCGTCACCTGTCCGGCGAATTTTTTGTTCTTGAAGGCATCGACTTCCAGCGAGACGCCCATGCCCTGCGTGATGTACGGAGCCTCTGCCTCCGGCACCTGCAACTGTAACTTGATGGGATTGGTGCGCAGCACCGTGGCGATGCTCGACGAAGGCGTCACGTATTCGCCGACCGCGACGGGCCGCGCGCTGACGTATCCGGCGTAGGGCGCGCGCACGATGGTGTCGGCGACGGCCTTCTCGGCGATGGCGGCCTGCGAGCGAGCGGATTCGACCGCGGCCTCTGCGCTCTGAATCGCCTGATTGCTCTGGCGCGCGGTGTTGATGGCGGATTCGAGCTGCTGGCGCGCGGTGTTGACCTGCGCCTGCGCAGTGTCGCGCTGCGTGCGGTATTGATCGTAGACGCTGAGTGCCACATCGCCCGTCTCGACCAGATCGCGGTAGCGCCGCTCGTTCGCCTGCGCGAGGCGGAGCTGCGCCTGCGCCTGTTCGAGATTTGAATTGGCGGCGCGCACTTCTGGAATCGTGCTCGCGTCGAAGTTGCCGCCGGGACGCAGACCGAGGCGCGCTTCGGCCTGACGCACTCCGGCGACGGCCTGCAGGACTCCGGCCTGCGCCTGTCTGAGGCGCAGGCGCGCATCCTTATCATTGAGGCGCGCGATGGTCTCGCCCTGCCGGACG
>JAFBAJ010000414.1 GCA_019247865.1 Acidobacteriota bacterium | reverse complement strand
AACCTCGCGACGCCGTTGGTTTCCTCATGGCTCATCACTTCTTTTCCACTTCTTCCATCACCCGCAGGATATTGCCGCCGAGAATCTTGTCTATATCCTGTTCCGTGTAACCGCGCTTCAATAACTCTTTCGTCAGGTTCGGCAGGTCTGCGACGCTCGAAAGATCGGACGGGACGGCCTGGATGCCGTCGAAGTCCGAGCCGACGCCGACGTGATCGATGCCGACGAGCTTGACGATATGGTCGATGTGGTCGACGACGCGCGCGACCGTGACGGGCGGGAGGCGCTTCGCGTATTCGACGATGCGGACGCGGTCGCGCGCCATCTTCTTGTGCGCGACATCGCCCGGCTCTCTGTCCGAAGCCTGCTGAACGAGGCTTGAGATCTCCGTGTCCACCTGCTTCTTCTTCTCGTCCCAGCCGGGCTCGACGAACGCCGGGTAGAAGAGCACGCAGACGACTCCGCCTTTGGCGGCCAGCGCGCGGATCATCTCGTCGTCCAGGTTGCGCGGAACGTCGGCGATGGCGCGCGCGTTCGAGTGCGTGGCGATGACGGGCTTCGTCGAAGTGTTGACGATGTCCCAGAAAGCCTTGTCCGAGAGATGCGAGACATCGATCATCATGCCGAGACGATTCATCTCGCGGATGACCTGCTTGCCGAAATCCGACAGGCCGAGCGTCCGCCCCGCTTCGTCGCCGGAGGAACCGGCCCAGCTCGTGCTGACGGACCACGCGCCGGACATGTAGCGGACGCCGAGTTTGTAATAACGCTCGACGTTCTCCAGCTTCTCGTCGATGGCGTAGCCGCCTTCGAGCCCCATCAGGGCGGCGAGCTTGCCTTCGGCGGAGATGCGGCGAATGTCCGCCGCGCTCAAAGCCATCTCCCAGGTATCGGGATGCTTTTCGGCGAGGGCGCGCACGGCCTCGATCTGCACGTCCGCTCTCCTGGTCGCGCTCGCGCCGCCCGTGCCGTAGAGCTGCGGCTCGACCCAGATGGAGAAGAACTGCGCGTCGAGCCCTCCCTCCTTCATTCGCACGGCGTCGAGATGTCCGTCCGCCAGACGATTGCTGAGGTCCAGGTTTTCATCCACGAGCCTTTGCGTCGTGTCGGCGTGCATGTCGATTGCGATCGCGCGGCGGTGGATGGAGAGCGCGTCAACATCTGCGCTTGAAGAAGCTCTGGAGGTATTCACGTTCTGTGTTTCTGAAGTTTGCGTCATGCGGCAATTGGCTGAACAGAGACAAAGCGAGACGAACGCAGCCGGAATCAGGATTCGGAGAAGTTGCGTGCGCGGCTTCATCTAAACGGATTTGAAGTGATCGTTTTTTACTCAGATTGTGCGAGCACGTGTGATGGTACGCGAGGGGCGCGGGCGGAAGCAAGAGCGCGCCTTGCCAAGCCGCGTGCGTCTGCGGTATTGTGCGCTCATAAACACAGGTTCATCAGCGCATCGAATGGGCTTATTATCATCTCACTCGAAGTTTACTTATTTAAAACCCTTTTAGAAGGAGCAGAAATATGTTCTCAAAAGACGGCAAATCGAAAGACGTAAAAACTCCGCGCATTGCAGAAGAGGTCTGGTGTAACGGCAAGTTTATCAAGTGGAATGACGCGCGCGTGCATGTCATGTCGCACGTCCTGCATTACGGGTCGAGCGTCTTCGAAGGCATCCGCTGCTACGAGACCAAGCGCGGGCCGGCCGTCTTTCGTTTGCAGGAGCACATGCAGCGGCTCCTGAACTCGGCCAAGATTTACCGGATGGACACGGACCTCAAGCGCGACGAGCTGTGCGACGCGGCGGTCGAGCTGGTGCGCCGGAGCGGGATGGAGCAGTGCTACATCCGCCCCATCATCTTTCGCAGTTTGGACGAAGCGAATCCGGCCTTCGGCGTCAATCCTTTTCCGAACCCGCTGGCCTGCTACATCGGCGCGTGGGACTGGGGCAAGTACCTCGGCGACGAGGCGCTGGAGCAGGGCGTGGACGTGCAGGTCTCGACGTGGAACCGTTTGACGCCGAACTCGATGCCCGCGATGGCGAAGTCCGGCGCGAACTACATGAACTCGCAGCTCATCAAGATGGAAGCTCTTTTGAACGGCTTTGCCGAAGGCATCGCGCTCGATGATCGCGGCTTCGTCTCCGAAGGCTCCGGCGAGAACATCTTTCTCGTCCACAACGGCAAAGTGATTACACCGCCGCTTTCATCCTCGATCCTGCCGGGCATCACGCGCGACAGCGTGATCGAAATCTG
>JAFBAJ010000387.1 GCA_019247865.1 Acidobacteriota bacterium | reverse complement strand
CAGCGAGAAGTTCTGCATGTTGCGCGCGCCGATCTGAATCATGTCGCCGTACTTTTCGACCAAGTCAACGCCCGCTTCGTCCAGAGCTTCCGTCACGATCTTGAGGCCGTACGCTTCGCGCACTTCCGCCAGGATTTTCATGCCCTCTTCGCCGAGCCCCTGAAAAGCGTAGGGCGAAGTCCGCGGCTTGAAGGCTCCGCCGCGAAAGAAGCGTGCGCCGCTGCGTCTGACGGCTTCGGCGATGGCGAAAGCCTGCGTGCGGCTCTCGATGGCGCACGGCCCGGCGATGATCGCCAGCTCCTCTCCGCCGATGGTCGCGTCGCCGACGCGCACCACGGTCTTTTCGGGGCGCAGGTCGAGCGTGATCAGCTTGTAAGGCTTGCTGACACGAATGGCTTCGGCCACGCCCGGCAGGTTCTCAAAGCGCGTCGTGTCGACTGCGCCCTGATTGCCGGTGATGCCGATGGCCGTGCGTTGCGCGCCCGGCATCGGATGGGCTTTGAAGCCCAGTTCCTCGATGACGCTGACCACGTTCGCGACTTCGCGCTCGGTCGCGTCAATTTTCATCACAATGAGCATCTGAACTCTCCGTCCGAATTTGTAAATCGCTAACCGCGCTCGCAAATTGCGCAATTTGCAAAATGCGCGGTGAAGTCTTCTTTAAAGATTCTCACGCCAAGGCGCTAAGACGCAAAGAAGAAAGCCACACACTGCAAGATGCCTGCAAAGCTTGTGCCTCACATTCTCTCCGGCACTTCGATGCCGAGCGTGGCGAGGGCGCGCGTCAACTGCCTGCGCGCGATGTCCGCGACCGTGACCAGCACCGCGCGGCGTGCTGCATTCTCTTCGGCGATGATGCGGTGGCGATGATAGAAGAGATTGAAGGCGCGCGCCAGATTGAAAGTGTATTTAGCCAACAACGCGGGCTCGGCCTGCGCTGCCGATTGCGCGACGGCTTCGTCCAGCCTGCCGGAGAGGACTGCGAGCGACCAGACCTCATCCCCGCCCTCGCCCGCGAGCACGCCCGTCACTTCTGCTTTATCCTGCGCGCCGATAAATTCTGCGGCCGATGCACGCGCCGCTTCATCCAGCTTGCGAAAGATGGAGTTGGCGCGCACGGCCGCGTACTGGCAATACGGCCCCGTCTCGCCCTCGAACGAGAGCGCCTCTTTGAAGTCGAAGGCGATGACAGTGTTACGCGTGAACTTTAAGAGGAAATAGCGGAGCGCGCCGACAGCGATCTGATGAGCCGTCAGCGCGCGCTCTTCGGCGGAGACTTCCGGATGGCGCGTCTCGACCTCTTTGAGCGCGTTCATCTCCAGGCGATTGATGAGGTCGTCGGCCTTGACGCCGAGCCCCTTGCGCCCGCTCATCTCGATATACGGCCGCGCGCGGTCTTCATCCGTCAACTGAATCCCCAGCTCGTCACACGCGGCGGGCGAGAGCGCCACCATCTCATAAGCCAGATGCACGCTCGCCTCTTCGCCGACTTCGGGCGCGAGCAGGGCGACGCCGCGCCGCACGATCTCCTGCGGGTAGGACTGGCGCGTATCGATCACGTTATAAACGACTGCGCCGCCTCCGAAGTGCGGACGCGCGGCCTGCGAGCCATCATCCGCCTGCGGCTCAACCGTCGTCATCCAGGTCGTGTGCTGATCCGGGTAGGAGCGAAAGAGCCTGTAGTTGAAGTCCAGGCCCAGCAGGCCGAGCTTCCAGAGCTGATAGGCGATATCTTTGCCCGTGTACGTGACCGTGCCGTTCGAGCGGACGATGATCTTGTCCGCCTCGTGCTCATCGGTTCCGGTGTGCGTCTCGAAGGGCATCACCCAGCAGCCCTTGTTGCGCCCTGCGTCCTGAAAATGGATGACGCCTTTCGCCTTCATCCGCTCGAAAGCCTTGTCCCAGAAATGCAGGTGCAGAATCTCGGACTCGCGCGGCAGCACGTCATAACGTATGCCGAGCCGCTCCATCGTATCCAGAATGCATTCGACATTTCGCGTCGCCACATACTCGGCCAGTTCCGCGATCTCTCCCGTGCCCTCTTCGAGCGCGTGCAGAGTTTCGACGCGCAGCTTGAGGCGCTCTGGATTCATCTCGCCGTTCGGATCGTCGTTGCGATAGAAGAGACCGACGCGCGTGTAGAGATCCCAGCAGTAATAGTCAAAGGGCTTGTCAGCGGGAAGCGAGCGGTCGAGGGCGCGTATGTCTTCGAGCGTCAGGTGCTCCAGATGCATAAAGCCGACGACGACATCCGCGACCTGCACGCCCGTGTTGTCGATGTAGTTCTGAATCTCGACTTGCTCTCCCGCCGCGCGCAGGATGCGGACGAAGGTGTCGCCGAGCACAGCGTTGCGAACGTGGCCGATGTGCGAGGCCTTGTTTGGATTGATGCTGGTGTGCTCGACCATGCGCTTGGGGCGCGCGTCCGGTTCGGATGAAAGGGATGCTGTGCCGGCCTCTTCGGACGCTGCGAGAGCGGCGAGCACGCTCGCGCGGTCGAAGTAGATGTTGAGATACCCGGCTCCGGCGACTTCGACGCGTGCGACCTGCGGGACTGTTTCGAGCGCGGTCTTCAACTGCTCGGCGATGGCGCGCGGCGGGCGCTTCTCTCCGGTCGTCTGCTTGATGAGCTTCGCCAGCTCAAACGCGACGGGAAAAGCCAGATCGCCCATCTCCGTCTTGGGCGGAATCTCGCTCGCCAGCTTTTCGGGCGCGACGCCGAACGCCTCCTGCGCGGCCACGCGCACGCGCTCACTCAATGCTTCCTGTAAATTCGCTAAACTCACTCTGTAGTTGCCTCTGACTGTGATGACAAAAAAGCAGTATAGCTTAGCTCGCCCGCGCGAAGCCAACGCGGGCCAAACGAAGAATTTCCCGCACAGGCGCTGGTGACGCAAAGAAAAGCTTAAATGTCTTTCTTTGCATCCTTGCGCCTTTGCGGGAAAATTTTCGCTCTGTTACCATCCGAATTCATATGCAGGCACAAATCCCGGCAGAGTTGCGTCGCAGGTTCCGTGCGGCGCGGCGCGTCTGTGTGCTGACGGGCGCGGGCGTCTCGGCCGAATCGGGCGTGCCGACCTTTCGCGGCGGAGGCGGGGCGGCCGTCTGGAAGGGTATGCCCTTTGACGTTATCTCTTCGGCGGCGATGATCGAGCGTGACCTCAAGAGCGTCTGGGAGTGGTTCGACTACCGGCGCGACCTGATCGGCAGCGTGCATCCGAATCCTGCGCACGAGGCTCTGGCGCGCTGGCAGAATCTTTTTGGCGACTTCACGCTCGTCACGCAGAACATAGACGGCCTGCATCAGGCAGCGGGCTCGCGCGAGGTCATAGAGCTGCACGGCAACATCTGGCGCGCGAAGTGTATGGCCTGCGGCGCGACGGAGATGTTGAGCCTTGAGCAGACGCGGCTGCGCCCGCCCGCGTGTGTGGAATGCGGGAGCGAGATGCGCCCGGACGTGGTGCTCTTCGGCGAGATGCTGCCCATGCAGGATTTTACAAAGGCCGCGAACAAGGCTGTGGAGTGCGAGCTTTTTTTCGTTGTCGGGACTTCGGCGCTGGTCTACCCGGCGGCCTCTTTGCCGGAGATTGCGAAGGGCGCGGGAGCATACGTGGTCGAAGTCAACCCGGAGCCGACAGCGCTCTCGGCAGTATGTGACGAAACCCTGAGCGGCAAGGCCGGAGAAGTGCTGCCGCTTTTTGATGTGCGAGATGAAGACACTCTATTTTGATTGTTTCGCGGGCGCGAGCGGCGACATGATTCTGGGCGCGCTGGTCGGCGTCGGGGTCGAGCCGCGCGCGCTGCTCGAAGGGCTTTCGCGGCTCGGCGTGGATGGCTACGAGGTCGGCTTCGAGACGGTTGACCGCTCCGGCATCAGCGCGACGCGCGCGCATGTCCACACGCGCCACGAGCACGCGCATCGCCACCTCGGCGACATTCTGAAAATAATTTACGATTCGCGTTTGAGCGACGGCGTG